>JAEZIB010000041.1 GCA_023416275.1 Bacillota bacterium
TACCATAAAAACCACTTGATATCCAGTAATTCCAATGGTTTCAGGCGGATTACATAGAAGGTTCTTGGCTTTTTGACAACCAGTCTGCATATGTCAAGTAACAATGGAAAAGTTTTCGGACAGTCTGACCAAAGAAAGAGAAGATTTTAGGTCTTCTCTTTTTTATATATCATTTTTAATATTTGATTAATTACAACTTCAATCATTCAAACGTTACTAGGGTGTTATTTATGTGTTTGCGAAATCTTCAATATTTGTATAAAGCACTAACTCTGATATGTCCTCAACTTTTTCAATTGACTCTTTTGTTAAATTCAATTCAAATTTTTCATTAACTCTATCCTTTTTAGATTTGCTAACCCCAATTCTTCCATTAGTACAAACTTCACCAATATATTCCCCATTTGGTGAGTATACTTCTGTTTCGTTAAACTTGCCTATAATCTTACCTTCTGAATCCCATAAGTACCCATCAGCTTCATAGCCAATGCATTTCCCAGACCAATTCCATATCCATTTTAATGATTTCCTTTTATCATAGTATTTATATAGTTTTTTCATGTCCTTCGAAAACAATAAATACATGAGAAAACTTATATATATAAGCTCCAATACTATTAATATTATAATTACCACAATATCTGGTCTACGGCTAAATATCATATAGATGTCATAGATTAATCCAAATCCAATTATCAATCCTAGCTTTTCAACATCTTTCTTATTTCCTGAACAGATAGAATCCAGTAATGTTAGCACTGCAATTAAAGGTATCATACTTATAATCACTCTCAAAATTCCACTAAATCCAGCAGATAACAATATCATAGAATTTCCTAAAATAGCCTGTACTATGAAATAAATCTTAATAAATCTAATTACTCTTTTCGCCCTTAAAGATTTCATTTTAATACCGCCCATAATAAAACATTATACTATAACAGCTTCAATTCTAGCCTTAAGTCTCTCATAAAGTTCTTGACCTGTCTCCCAAATTATGCAATTATACTGCCTTATATCAAAATGTAGTTTTTCTATATCATCCTTTCTACACGTCCAAATAACTGGGATTCCCAAACCATGAGCAAAGCCTGCTTCATAATATACCCCACCTCGTTGCCCAGTGAAGTCGGCAACTATAAATCTGCTTTTTCTTATTTCAGCAATAATTTCATCACATATTTTATTTATATGTTCTTTCCCATCAATTCTTACTGGCTTAAATTTAGCTTCATCAATAGCTTTATAAATATATTTATCATAAATATCTTTTAGTTCATCATCAAACCACATAGCAACAAATGCTTGTTTTGATGCTTTATTTCTACTTTCCAACTCCTCAATCTTTTTATAGCCAGAAGCAGTTAAAAAATGTCCTTTACTATTTTTACTACTTATGTATTGCATTTCATATAATAGATTAATTAGATTTATAAACTCTGCAGAATTCCTTGCATAAGCAATTGCATATTGTTGTGTTAGGTCAATCTCTTCTCCATAAAATGATGTTTTACGAAATATATGTTTTAATATTTTATCAGCTTTATCTAATGGAGTTAAAGGTATAAACGAATTTTTATAAAACAGCTCATAATCTACTCCACTAGTTATTGTTTTGAGTGGAATTTCCAACTCATTCATTTCACGAATAAAACCTGATATTAAATGCTTGTTTATAACCAACTCATCATCTTTTAAACCCTTTGAATATGCCGAATACATCATATCACTAATAGAGTAAGTACCACAATTAGGGCATTTAATGTTTTTTATTAAAGGGTTTGTCCCACCTATATAGGTTATATCTCTATCACAAAAAAAACATTTATCACTCATTACAAGCCTCCAACTTTTAATAAAATATAGGTAAATTGTACAATAAATAATATTATTTAACAACAAATAAAACACATTAAAATTATGCTGTTAGGATTATTAAATTTTTAAGCTTGTAGTTTTATAGCTACGTTGATTCTTAATCGCTTAGAACTGCTTTAAGCAGGACTAATAGAAGGATTAACCCCTATATACTAAACCGCCTCTTCCACCCCCTCAGTTATCCCAATATTCAAATAAGGAGTATTCCAGACTACTTCAATATCAAGCTTTGGGTCTGTAATACTCCCCTATTTCATCTTATTGTTAAGTTACATATATAATTATGAAAGCCTCTCTAGTTCTTCTTTAATCAGATTGATTATTTTTTCTGTGCATTTTTCATCCTCAAAAAAGTCCTTTTCTATGATAACAGTTCTAAATCCATTCATATCAATATATTTGCCTTTATGGACAGCTGAGAATTTTTCAACTACATCCTTTGACCATCCGTTTATGTCTACCCCATAGCAAAGAGGACCTCCATGCTCTTCCCAAAATTGATACCAGATACCGAGATATAATAAATTTGCTTTATCCTCTCGACCCTTGATATAGATCCCATACTCCCCATTGTTCATACTTTTGCTCACTGTATATACTTGAGAAAAATAATTTTTTGCTTCATCTATTATTGCATATAGCTTAGTAATAATTTTTGGAATTTCAGGATTGCACATGTAGTTTACCTCCACTCTATTAAATACTATAGGTTCAATTTCAAACCATGACTTTAATAAATCATAAAAATCTCTAAACCGTTCACCAATTACATTTAAATCATTCTGCTCAATGCAACTAATTATTTCGCTCCAGAACACTGTCTTAACAGAAATACTGCACTCGTTATCTTTTAGCCATTTGTCAACTCTTCTTTTCCATTCATCTAAATGACAATAATTTGACGGCACTAGAAAAACTAAGCATTTATTGCTCTTACTAACACTTTTCAGATATTCCAAATATGAATTAGGTTGATTAATTGTAAGTACAGTATCCCACGTTTTTATTTCAATAAGGAATTCACAATTATCATTGGAAATTACCATATCGGGTCTACTTTTATTTACATCGGTAGTATATTGAGTCTGAAAATCATCAAAAGAAACCAATTCAGCAACATTTTCAAAGAATAAATTCACAAAAGCATTTCTGAAGGGCTTAAATACCATAAAATTGCACAGCAATTCTGTCATACTGTTTTCAGAATTCACTATCCCATAAAATATATTATGTACTCTTGCCATGGTTTCACTTCCATTTCTATTTGTATAGTATTATTTTAAGCAATTTATCACCAGCTACATAGATAGTTCATTTACAATGCTCCATTTTCAGTTTTTAATCATACTTAACAAATATATTAAAATTCATATAAAATAACAACTTTTTTATTTAATATTAGCTATTAACTACCGCTTTCAACTGTAATGCTATTTTTTTGCATTCATCATCTAAGTACTTTGTCTCCTGAGAATCCAAATACTGCTGAAGCTTATCCGTCTGCATTACAGGCAACTCAGGAAAATGTTGCTTTACCTTGTCATTGACTTCATCAAGAGTAAGTATTGTCTTGACATAATAGTTTCCAATATTATTCTTCTGCATAAAATCATTTACTGTTTTTGACTGAAGAATGCTTTGTTTGACTACTGCAAAACTGTTCTCCTTATTTGAAGTTCCGACTTGCTTGGAATGAATTGTATAAATACCCTTTGGACAAATAAGAATATTTTGTATACTAGAATGCTCTATAATAATATTTGAAAACATATAGTAGTTTTCCGGTAATTTAGAAAATAGATTTTTATCTTTATCCTTTTGCTTCATAACTAGACTCTTTATCGATAAGGTAGCCTTCACTAAAAACACTAGTGCAATCAATAAGAAAATCATTGCAAAAATATTCAGGTCGTTGATTGGAGTAATTATATTGCTAATAAAAGTTGTTATTCCTCGAATTGCTGATTTAATGGTTTTAGTAATGCTAATCATATAATTTTGAGCCAAAAAACCCAATACTGTAAATACAAC
The DNA here is from genome assembly GCA_023416275.1 of Bacillota bacterium. Taxonomy (GTDB): domain Bacteria; phylum Bacillota; class Clostridia; order Acetivibrionales; family DSM-1351; genus Ruminiclostridium. The sequence goes on from JAEZIB010000041.1 coordinate 3,910, forward strand.
TGTAAAACCAATATAAATTAGAGTCTTTTTGAATGATTTTTTTGCATCTTTAGGTTTGTTTTTTATATGTAACATGCACACATTACTCCCTTAATTTTAATCAATTTACTATTTAATCCATATAAATCATACTATAACATTATATACTCCAACCTCTCAAGTCACAATACTATATTATTTTGTAATAAACCTACATTTAGGATAATTGCTACAACCCTTGAACTGACCATTCTTTCCGTTTCTCATAACTAAATTGCCACCACATTTTGGACAAATATTAGCATCAATCTTACTATCCTTCTCTTTCAAGTTATTATGTATAGCCTGAACATGGGCTTTTCGGTTTTGCTTATCATCTACATTTAAAGAAATTAGCTTCGGAATATATCTGTTTATCAGTTATAAATCTAAAGGTACAACAATTCAACAATCGAATATACTATAAGAGCTCTTATTAACTCTTTCATCTACCTTTTTATTTGTTCTTGTTTCGTTCATTTTTTCTGTCTACGTATATATTCTCAAGATAAAAAACAATGGCATCTATAATGTTTTGCTGCAAAATCTGTTTGTCCAGTTCAGGAATAATGTTATAGTTATAAATAAGTCTATTTTTATCATTCCAATGTTTGTCTCCTACTGGTGAAAAAATATATGCAGTTATTGGCATACATTTATCCTTGTATATATATGCAAATTCATACATATCTTCACCATCACACCTTAAAATTGAGCTTGAAACCCAACCAATATAATATAATGCTTCATGCTTTTCTCGGTTTATATACCAGTGAGTTCCAGGAGGAAGTCCATCCTTCAATGGCTTCTTGAAATTATACTCATTAATCTTCTGCAACCAGTTATCATCTATTTCTTCATATACAAACATGTAATAACACATCCATTCTAATTATTAATAACCCTAAGTTTATCTTTTTTAAACTACACTATCGTAATTAAAACCTACATTCATTTTATATATGGTATTAAATGGAGTCAATATTATTTCTAAATAGCAAACTCTAATTTTAATTCTTCACAAATTATGCCATAATAAAGGTACTAGATTGTATTTGGGAGATGATTATTTTATGCAAAATAAGATTGAAAAATTAGCTCAAATTATTAAGGATAGTACCAATATAGTATTCTTCGGTGGTGCTGGTTGTAGTTGCGAAAGTGGCATTCCAGATTTTAGAAGTTCAAATGGAATATTTAATGAAAAACTAAATAGTACATTTACTCCCGAACAGTTAGTATCTCTTTCATTTTATGATAAATACCCAGAAGAGTTTTATAAGTTTTATAAATCAAAACTTATATATACAGAAGCTAGACCAAATGCTGCACATTTAGCATTAGCTAAACTTGAAGGAGCAGGAAAACTAAAAGCTATAATAACTCAAAATATAGATGGACTTCATCAAATGGCAGGAAGCAAAAATGTTTTTGAACTTCATGGATCTGTGCACAGAAACTATTGTGTTAGGTGTCATGCATTTTATGGTGCAGACTTTATATTAGAAGCCAAGGGGGTACCTACTTGCACTAAGTGCGGCGGAATGGTTAAGCCAGATGTAGTTCTTTATGAGGAGGGTTTAGATGAAGATGTAATTACAGGTGCAGCAAAAGCAATTTCCAAAGCAGATACGCTTATCATTGGCGGAACTTCACTTGTAGTTTACCCAGCGGCAGGGCTTATAGATTATTTCAGAGGCAATGATCTTATTTTAATAAATAAAAGTACAACTTCTGCTGATAACAAAGCTGACTTAATTATTAATGATGCTATAGGAAAAGTATTTATTGAAGTCATGAAAATAATCTAAAAGTGGGTTTACATTCATATCTCGTGTTGATTCAAGACACTCCGTCCGCACCAATAAGAAATAGGCAGGCAACCTTTCGGTTGCCTGCCTATTTCTTATTGGATATAATAACTATAGTTTTTGCCTGAATTATTATCCCAGTTGTTTGCACTATCCTTGAAAGCTACATTAACCTGTTCACTATTATGTGCAGGGATATTTAATTCATATTTCTGTTGGTCGGTACTGTTCATTAGGTAAGTCGAACTGTTCTGCCAGTTGTTATTATCGCCATAACTTACAAATGCAAAGACTTTATCTGAACCACTTTTTGCAAGCAGTCCGTCGTATGTTACTTTGACTTTGTTTCCAAAGGTAGTAAAAGACACGCCTTTAGAATAGTTATCCTGTGAAACTTTATCAGAAATCTCAACATTTAAGCTTTCACAACCGCATTCATTACAGCCTGATGAATTAAAGTCAGTGTATACTAAATTTTCATCATTACCATAAGCTCCCATAGTATTACCTCCCAACAACTATATTTTTTAAACCCAATTTAATTTTTGCAATCTTTAAAAAAATATACTAAAAGGATCTGAAAAAACAATAAAATCGTTTCGGTATAAAATCAAATTTCTCAATTTTTACTAACAAATAAGATGAAAAGACTTCGAGTGGAATTTTGTGTATGTTAGTCGTTAGAAACATAAAAAGCGGATCTAAATATAATCATACCGTAACAATTAACCATTAAAATAAAAATTAATATTCTATGTTACAAAAATATAAAACTATGTAAATTATTTTATAATTATATTATATTTTACAATTTTATGGTATAATGCTTAAGTATTCTATAATATATATAAACAATTTATGACTAAAAAATTTAATTTTCTGGAGGTAAGATTATGTCAAATCAAAATTTAACTGGCAAATGGAGTTGTACTGATAGTGGAACATATTACATTCGGCAGCTTGGAGAAGAAATACTATGGTATGGTGAAAGAGATCTTATTGATCCTCAGTGGTCAAATGTAGCTCATGGAACTATTAATAATGATCTCATAGTACTTAGATGGATGGATGTACCTAAAGGCATTGATAGAAGGTATGGAGTAATTGTTATTGAGGTTTCTGATGATGGTAATACTTTGAAAACAATAAACGCTAAGGCAGATTCTTCTGAGGAATATATCCCTTTTGATGGATATACGTGGACTAAAATCAGCTAAAAAACAAATCAAAAATTAGGTTTAAACGGGTAACGTCCTTCCGTTTGCATCAAAAAAACTACTGAATATAATTCAATAGTTTTTTCTATGTTCTCCATCTTGACTAATTTTTTGTTGTGTTCTGTTTATAAAGATAGTGTACATCATCTTACTTATATTCTTTCACCAACTAGAACATATAATGTTGTGTATGGCAAGTTTCTTTTTCCATAAAGTATTATATCTATTAGCCTTTCCTGTGAAATCATTGCTCCTGATTTCAAAATCTTACTATAGTAGTTATAATAATTAAGTGCTGCGTCTTCCAATAAAATAGGACCATCATTCAATTCTTTGCAATACTTTATATCAAGCATGTTTGTTTTATAAAGCAAAGACTTCCACCATTCGGGGCAATGGTATTTTGAAAAACACTCCTTCCAAACACTCCAGTTATTTTTAAAATTATATACTAAATTTTCTATGTCCATACAAGACCCTTTAATTCACTGTATTAAAATACTTATACCATGAATTTCTTAATCAATCTATGTAAGTCTTCTGCAACAGCAGCTAAATCTTGTCCAGAATTTGCTATATCTCCTATGGTAGCCGCTTGCTCTTCCATTGATGCAGATGCCTCCTCAGTTCCGGCAGCATTTTCCTCAGATATCGCCGACAAATTTTGAGTAAGATCAATTATCTTATTCTTATTAGCTGTCATAAGTTCTGCAAAACTATTTAATTTTTCGATAATATCCTTTACAGAATCTATTGACGTTGCAATCAATGCAAACTCATCTTCAGTGTTTTTTACACTTTCTGCCTGAGAATCTCCGAGACCTTTTAGATTTTTCATGGTATCAACTGCTTCTTGAGATTTTAACTTGAGCTCATCAATGACAAGCTTAATTTCATTTGTGAATAAATTGGATTGCTCAGCTAACTTTCTAATCTCATCTGCAACGACTGCAAAACCCTTTCCTGCCTCACCTGCTCTGGCTGACTCAATCGCTGCATTTAGTGCCAGTAGGTTTGTCTGTTCTGCAATGCTTTTAATCATTTGGCTGGCATTCTCAATTTTATCCGCACTTTCATTATTATTTATAATAATTTTATAAACTGCTTTTGATGCATTATTATTCTGATTATTTTTTTCTACCAGTTCTTTTAGAATTGACAAGCCTCTTTCTTTTCTTTCATCAATAGTTACAGCAGCAGCATTAAGTTCTTTTATTAAATCAACATCTTGCTCCAAAATACTGCCTAGCTCCTCTACATTATTAGATGCTATCTCTGTGTCTTTAGCTTGATCGCTAGCTCCTCGTGCAATTTCTTGTATAGTTCGTGCAACCTCATCAGATGATATAGCCGCCTGTTGAGCAGTTATAGTCAGTTCCTCAGAAGATGCCGCAATCTGTTGTGCCGATTGAGATGTTTTGACAACAAACTCTTTTACACTCTCTTCCATTGTCTTAAGAGCATTTGCCATAATACCTATTTCATCTTTTCTAGTATTGTACTTTACTGCTTCTGATCTTTCATAAAAAGAAAAATCAAGTGCTGATTGCCTCTTAAGAACTTCCACTATGCTAAATATCGGTTTTGTAACTGTTTTCCTAATGGCAATAGAAAGAATTACAAGTGTTAATACAAGTGCAAACACAGCTAAAATTATAAGAATCTTTAACATAGTATAAAACTCTGATAAAAAATATTTATAATAAGTTATTGAACATATAGACCAATTTGTATCTGTACCTTCAAATTTTATCGGCACGAAAACCTTAAGTGTTTTTTCACCCGTTACAGCAGAATTGTCAACTATATCAAATTCCTCACCTTTTGCTATTTTCTCAATTAGATAACTATTTTTTGCATCAACATCAACCAGATTTGTCAAAATCATTTCGGGTTTTGTACCATGTGCTACAAACATACCGTTTGAAGACAAAATAGTTGAATAGCCACTTTCTGAGCTCATATCCTCAGTCAACTTTTGAAATCCTGTAATGTCTATGTCAACAGCAACTATTCCTATAAATTTTCCGGATGTATCAATAATCGGAAGTGCTTGTGTAACAAGCATGTATTTTTTACCATCAACTTCATAAGGCAATGGCTCTGTAATTGTATGCTTGTTTGTTTTCTTTGTTTCTGAATACCATAGCGACTCTTCCTTATCATAATCAACCAAGGCTGTAATATCAAAACCATTTGTTCCTCTTGATACATATGGAATCACACGTCCAGTCGCATCATGGTACTTTGTATTTACATACTCTGAATCCCTTCCGTCAAAAGCATTTGGCTCAAAGCAAACACAAGCACCAAATATAGAATCGTTTGACTTCATGGTATCCTCAAGCATTTTAATTACGTCCTCACGATTTTTTGAAGAACTGCTTAATATGCTGTATATTCTAGTTTCTAAATCTTTTGCTGACTGAAAAGTTTTAATATAAAGCTCATTTACCTTAGCAGCTGCAACTCTATCTTCGTTTACAGCTATCTGCTTTGCATTGCTTACCTGCGAGTTGTAAACCTCATTAGAAATTAATGAAAAGATAATAACAAAAACAAAAAACATTACACTAACAATTAGCAAGTTTAATCTTACACCAAGCTTTCTAAATCTCATATTTATTCTCCTCGCCTCATATTTTTTACATTCTTCCTTTATTTTGGTATTATTCTAACATTTTATGACTGTTTTTACAATACAATACTTACGTATTGCTGTAATAATTTGTAACAGACATTCTTCAAACGTATGCTTTAGGTATTGAAAGAGCAACTATTAAGCTACTAAATATGGATTATTGAACATGCAAAAATAACTTAAAATTTTTTTAATATTGAAAAGAAAAATTTTAAGTTTATAAATACGGTTTAATATATTGTTAGTGAAAAGCTATGTTCTATATGTTGTAAAGTAAATGGCTAAATAGTCTTTTTTAATACATTACCTTATTTGTATCCAAAAATTAAAACTCTCCGAAATAGGGAGAGTTTTAAAGTTAAAGTATTGCAAGTAATTCTATTATTATTTATTTTGCGATTTTTCCAGCTCACTTAACCTCTCTCTAAAATGAGTCAAATGACTCTTCATATGGTCAACATAGTGAGTTACTAATTTTTCAAAAGTTATAAATGTAGAATCCTCATCCCAATTAATATTCCACTTATTTTGCAAGCACTTTTCATCTATATTCAGAATAATATTTACTATTAATTTATTATAGTAATAAAACAATAACAAAAGTTCTATAAACTTCAAATTCTGATGTTTCTGTATTCTAAGCCACTCACTATTATTGTAATCGGGGAATTCAAGTGCCTCCGATAATTGGAACCTTATAAAGCGTTGATGATTATTTGATGCAGAATCAATCAAATGACCAATTATTTCTTTTAATGTCCATTTGTCCTGAGAAATTCTAAGTGATGTAATATGTTCATCAAGCCCAGAAAAATCACTCTTATATATTTCAATTATTGTCTCTAGCTCTTCTGCAATACTATTCATACGCCCTCCCTCAAACTATTTCAAATTAGTCATCTGTATGCATAAATGTTGTTTTGCAACAATCACTTCTGGTTTTGATACACCTGCATCCACCCTTTTCAATCTTCTGGACGGGGATTTCCAAACCTAGAAATCTCACCGTTAACCAGTTGAAGTTGGGAAGTCACAAGGGTTTTGCCACCATTATAATCCGTCTGTGTTACCATTAGCTTTCCGTCTTGCATGGATAAATAGTAGTCATAATACATACGGTCAACCAATGAATATTCCTTGCTATTCACATAATCATAAACAATCACCCGATTATCTACAATACCAGACCCAAAACTGACCGTAGTGCAGATTTCTGGCTTACCGTCATTGGTTAAATCAGCCAAATAGACATTCCAAACGGGCATACCGAGAATTAAATCTCTATCACCAGCTGTAATTTTTTCAGGCGTCCAAGTAAACTTAACACCCGGAAATTCTGGCAAGGACAGTTCTCTGCTTTTACCCCAAGGCATTTCTTCACCATTTAAAAAGTCAAGCCATTTTTGTGTTTTATACTCTGGAATACTTTTGATTCCCAGAAAATCATCAAACACCAATCCTGTTGAAACATTTAGGTTCAATGGAAAACTTTCGCCACTTGCATTGCGTTCAATCCTACAGCTTGTGTTTCCGTCAACATCATAAATAATAGTCAAGGTATATTTGCCTTCAACGTCATAAATTCTATAATCCGGGTCAATGACAACGCAGGCATACTTTTCAAAATCGGCTTGGGTAAGGGCACTCCCTTTTCCAGCCAATTCTCTAACCATCTCAAGTGTTAATGCATCACCAGCGTGCTTGCTGTACTTACCTATATACTCAGCCTTGGAACGGTATTTATACACTGCACCAATCTTTGTGAAAGCTATACCGGAGGACATCTTCAACGTGAGTGTGTCCCCGTCATCAGAAACAGAAAAAGTGGCGCTGGTGTTTTGGTCACAAGTGATAAATAATTCATCACCGCTTACCTTATAGTTTCCTTTTCCTGACATACCAACACTACTAATCGGCGGCTGTGATAACATTGCGTTACCATTTTCATATAGTGTAACAGTGGGCATCATTGCAAAGGCATCTTCGCCAATTAAAACATAAGTCTGTGGCGTTTCGTGCAATGTAAAACTTCCTCTGTTCTCGTCTCGAAGAACAGTTGAACTGCACCCAGATACGGCAAGCAACAGCATACTTACAATTATAAACATAAGCTTCTTCAATATCCTCATCCTCCCACATCGTTTGCAAGCAGTAATATTCATTTTTGGTTATTATATCTTTTCTTATAGTTAAACCCTAGAGATAAAAATGCTAAGGCCAAGCAAATGTAAGTGATTCCCATGAGTTGTTTATTGTCAACAAAGCTTAAAATGGATGCTATTGTAAATAAGATACCAGAAAAGAAAAACAAAGTATAGAAAAGATTTTTTTTCATAATAATATCCCCCTTCTCTCTCTACCTATATAAATTCCAAAGAGCCTGCCATTATATTTAATATATATACCATAAACGCTTTATATATATATGCCATAAACACTTTTATAAATAATCACCATTTCAAATTATATAAGTAATAATGTTTTCACAAAATCTAATTTTTCTACATAAAAACAAAAAAACTATTACACTAATTTTATATTTGGAATTATATGGTGTCAATAGTAATGTTGCTTGGTTGGTATTCTTCTTCCACTCGCATAGTGGTTTCATAAATTTATTAAATTTTTCCCATATATGTGTATTATTTTTGTTTATGTATACAATTCTATCTAAAGTATATTTATCTATTTTCTTTAAGGTTTTTATAAGTCAAAAAAGGCTGTTCAAAGTTAAATTTTGAAACAGCCCCTTTCAATAAAAATGCAGATTTATAATATGTAATTTTTTACCTTCCCGTAACAGTGCCAGAATATGTAGCATTTATCCTTACCTGCAACAGACTTCCTATGGGGTTTCCTGTAGCAATTGGCGACCAACACACAGCATTTGTTAAATAGAGCGTCCCACTATATGTACCATCGTTATAATAAACAGTTGGTGAAACATATGATGACGGCGAATTTGCATACTTAGAAAAGTCTGAAGGATATACTATATTTGTATACAAGCTGTCATAGGTTACGGTTTTCGTCCTACGTGCGTAAACAGTACCAGAATATTCTGCATTTATTCTTACTTGTAACTGATCTCCCATAACAATTGGTGACCAACACATTGCTCTAGTTAAATTGAGAGTCCCCTTATATGTACCATCGTCATAATAAGTTGTTGGTGAAACATATGATGCTGGTGAATTTGCATAATTGGCAAATTCTGAAGGGCTTACAGTAAAGTAATACATCCTGCTGGTATTTACAGTTTTCGATGCATCAACTGCAAAAACACTGAGACTCAAACTACTTAACATAAGTGCAAATATTAGCATAAAACTTACTGTTTTTTTAGAAATATTAATCGTCATGTTTTTAATCCCCTTTCAAATTTAGTTTTATACATAAACCTGCATTTAATAAATATATTATACCAATTACTTGTTATATTGTAAATAATTGTTATTTAATAATCAAAATATTGTTAAGCACGTTGAAAAACAAGTAGAATGTGCTTATCTTGTCTATGATAAAATAAAAAATAGTAAATAAATTTTTTTGTATTTATTTTTATTTCAAGAAATTTATTTGAAATCATTGAATAAAATATTTATTGAGGTGAATAAAATGTTACATATAAAAATTGATACAACTAAGAAAACACTATCCTTATTTAATGATTCAAATTTAATAAAGATATATTCTGTTGCTGTTGGTAAGCCTTCTACCCCAACACCCTTAGGCAACTGGACTATTATAAAAAAAGGGTTATGGGGAGAGCATTTTGGCGGACATTTTATGCAGCTCAGTATCCCTTTTGGAATCTACGGAATACATGGAACCGACAAGCCCTGGTCAATTTCTCAGGCTGCCAGTAATGGCTGCATAAGAATGTATAATAATGATGCGGCTGAATTATATGATAAAGTTACGCTTGGTACACCAGTCTATATATTTTAGATTTGAAAAGTTATAAAAAATAAAAGATTGCTGCTTTTTGTATAGCTTCAACCCTTTATTTTTATACTTATATTTCAATCTGCTCAACTAGTGCATCAATTTTAGCTGCAGCCTTTTCAATTGCTTCCTGGCGTTCAGTTTCAGTAGTTCCTGTTCCATCAACCAGAAGCTCTTCAAGTTTTTTAATGCCCAAAAATTTCATAATATCATGGACATAATTTAAGCCCTTATTCAGTACCGGTCTTATAACCCACGGTATATTTGCTCCAGAAGATTGAACATATATAAATGTACGATTTTTATCGTCTAAAAGGCCATATGGTTTATTATCATCAAAGGCAATAGTTTTATCAGCCAAAACTATGCAATGAATATATTCCAGTAATGGAGCAGGAAAGGAAAGACTCCACATTGGTGCAGCAATTACATATAAATCAGCTCCTTTAAATTGATCACATAGCTTTATTATTTGTTTTACTTCTGCCTGTTCTTCATTTGTCAACTTAGAAAGAGCTTCTTGGTCAACTATGCTGCTTCTACTGCTAAAGTAGCAATCCTTAAGCTGTGGTACATGCTCTTTATATAAATCTAATTCTTCTAAAACAATACTAGGATGTACTTCCAAAATTTTATTTATCAGCTTTCTTCCAACTGTCTTACTTGACGATATATCTTCAGGCTTTGAGTTAACAGTAATATAAAGTAGCTTTTTCATCTATAAGTCCATATCCCAATCTATTATAAAGAATGATATGGCCTAGACACCTCCTGTTTTAGTATTTTAAAAAGTCCAATTTATAGTATTCTTTACTAAAAATTTAATTATATACTACCCTAAAGAGATAGTATTTTATAACATGTAGCAATATAATGCACAGTAATTATATTGTAAACAGTTATTGTCAATATAATTACCAAAAAAACAATTTAGTTTATTTCACAATATCTCATATATGCTAGAATAATTGTATAAATTTGTAATTTGTAAATAATTAATCCGTATTGATAGTTTTACGAGAAGTCAGGCTGGCATAGCGTATCTCCACTCCACTCTGAGCTCAGAACTAGGTGTAGGCTTTGAACCGTAATTGACTTTAGTCAACTTAATAATCTTTACAAGGAGATGATTTAAATGAGAACAGTAAAAAAGCTTTTACCTGTAATTATTTTTTTAATAATTTTTACCGGATGTAATAGTAAAAATGCCATTGATTCTACTAAAGAAAGCAGTATTTCACACTCATCAACCTCAGTATCATCAGCAAATGAATCAGACACCTTCGGTTCGTGGGAGACTATATCTGAATTTCAAATAGCACATCCCACACACTATACAGGTTTTTTTAATGAAACTCTTGGCATAACTTCAGGCCCAAATGGAGAGGTTCATTATACCAAGGATGGCGGCAAAACATGGCCCCAAGGGGATAATACATCTATGTGCCGCTTTGGACTTGACATTGTCAATGAAAACATTGCCTGGAATTGTGGAAATGGTGGTAATGTTCGTGTAACTATTGATGGAGGCAAATCATGGAAGGAAACCAGTGATTTTGGTGATTTTGAGCCAGACCATTGCAGATTTTTATCTTTCCTCAATGAACAGACTGGATGGATTGCATCTCCTACTAGGCTTGCTTCTACTAACGATGGCGGAAAAATTTGGCATGAAATGAATATACCTGAAGGAGCAAATGAAATTGCATCGATATACCTAAGAACACCAAATGAAGGTTATCTAATGGATTCTAATGGAATTCTCTACATTACAGGTGATAGTGGCAATACATGGTCAAGCCAGGATTTAGGCTTTGGAAAATTGAATCTAAAAGATGGAAAGAATATAAACGTCCCAAATTCAGCAATTTGTTTCAATAATTCCAATAATGGTATAATTGTAATTAATACAAAGGATAATGATGTATGGAAAACTTGTGTTTTCCATACGAGTGACTCAGGAAAGATTTGGTCACAAGAAGAATTGCATCTTTCAGACACCTTTAGTAAAATGTTGAAAGTCTATATATCCAAGGATGGTAAGCTTCTTACTTTATCAAATATAGATAATAATACCATTATATTAAAACGAACTAATCCAAGGTAAGCATGAAAATCAAATGCACCTACAAACATAGTATTATTTATGTTTGAGGTGCATTTATCTGTATTATTTATTTACATCCATAATTATATCCATTATGTATAAATTATTTTAATTAATCCTTGATATAATACCACCACTTATCTGTAGCAGCAGATGCTGAAAAACTTCCTTCAGATATCCAATCATCCTTGAAATAACCTTTGTCATCAAGATTAACAAGATTGTCTTCATTTCCATTTTCATTTACTGATCTAACATTAGTAAATGTAAATGCTACATCTTTTGATGTATTTAGTAAATATTGAGGAACACCTATTCCGTTTAGAATAGGAGCTGCATTCATGTATATGCTTTGATCTGCACTTTGAGAGTTTTGAAGTGTCATGGTCTCACCAAGAGTGTATTCACTAGGTGACCAACTTGTTAATACTGCTTCTTTAAAACCAATATCCAAAATAGGTGTATTTAATCTTGGATTTACATGTGAAAAATTCATTTCTGAATATACCTTCCAAACATGAAGATATTGACTACCAATATAAAATACTTGATGGTCATATGCTTCAGCTTTTAAATTTAGGTTTGATAGAAAGGTTACTATTCCACCATATCTATCGTCATTTAAGTCAACAACAAGGTCAACTTCAGCTCCGCTGAAAAATGTACCTGTACCACCAGCGCCCTTGAAGGTTGGGCCATTGTCATAAGAATCTGACGCAAAGCTAAATGTAGTTGTAGCTGCTTTGTACGGTAATATTACACCACCTGCAGGTTCAACTGCTTCGAGTGCCACACCTCCCATTGCAAAACAGGGAACTGCAGAAACCAACATAACTGTAACTAAAAACAAACTAATAAATTTCTTCATAACATACCTCCTAGTAAGTTAAATTAAATTATTAATGGATGTAAAAAGTCAATTATAGGAAAAAAGCTGATACTAACCGCCACACATATTTTCAGCAAAAGAGAATATTGTTAAAACATACTTGTGGTTTTGTTGCTCGAAAATGCACTATGCTAGCACAATTTGTATTTTCGAGTTGTTGAAAAGCTTTGAACCATAATTGACTTAAAGAAAAAATGGATATAATTCATTACAATTATATCCATTTTTGTATATATCGTCAATATGCATCCAAATAATTTAATTTTTTACTATTTAGATGATTTTTGTCCTCATTTCCCTATTTCAAAACATATCCTGCAAGTACACTTTGCACTTCATAGATGTTAAGACTTTTATTAAAGGTCTTTTGAACTGGCAACTGAGAGCCAGAAAGCCAAATTTTTAATTCAGCATCTAGGTCAAGGTGTCCAGCTGTTTCTATACTAAAATGAATAATGCTTTTGTAAGGAATAGAATGATACTCAACCTTTTTGCCAGTCACTCCCTGCTTGTCTACCAACAGCAGTCTTTTATCTGTAAAAACAAAGTAATCACGAATCAGCTTATATGCTTTTTCAATTTTTTCTCCAGTCGCAAGAAGATTACCCAATTCCTTTTGAACATCATCAATTCTTACTTCTGATGCATTACCAAGTAATCCATCCATTAATCCCATAATATTTTCCTCCATTAATTTTATTATTAAAACATTATTTCATTAACACTTATTTACATCAATACTGTAAAAGCATCAAATATTGCAGCACTCAATTGGATTTATCCATCTTGGGCATACTGCTATCCACAATCTGTTTTTCTAATTTTGTTTTTGGTTTTGAATCCTTAGCCATCTTAGAAAATATGTCTTGCTTGTTATTTCTTGTTGTAAATTTACTGTTAAAATTCTTTGCCATAGGCTTACTTGGTCCACCCAGATTTAACACCTCAAAATTATTCTTATTTAAATTACTAATCATCACTAGCTTCCCAAGCTTATCACATTAAGGTATAATTAATAAGGTCAACTCCTATATATTGTGTTATATCACCACATTTTCTCAATACCTTCGTCTGTTATCTTGATAGCTCCTTCTTTAAGAAGTCTGCCTACTGCTCTTTTAAAAGCCGCCTTGCTTATATTAAACTCAGCTTTAATGCTTTCAGGAGAGCTTTTATCATTTAACAGAAGTTTGCCTCCTTTAGACTCCAACCTGTCCATAACTTTTTTTGAATCGCCTTCAATTTCGTTGTAGGCTTCATTTCTCAGGCTTAACTCAAGCTTTCCATCCTGTTTTACCTTTTTAACTCTTACTTCGACATTTTCACCTACAGCATAGTTTCCATATAGCTCCTTATTGGGAATTAAGCCATGATACTTGTTATCTACAGCCACAAAGGCTCCCAGCTCCTTGCTAATCTCATATATCGTGCCATGGACTCTGTCTTTTTCTTTGTATGGTGACTGAAATTCCAGCAGCTCATATACTTTCATTGTTGCAGATAATCTGTCGCTTTTATCTATATACAAGCCTACCAAATAATTGCCACCTTCTGTAACCTCTGTTGTTTGCTCTTTAAAAGGCAAAAACAAATCTTTCTCCAAGCCCCAATCCAAAAATGAACCTATTCTTGTATTTTCTACAACCTTTAATACTGCTAATTCTCCCAGCTCCAGTTTTGGTTTTCTTACAGTGGCTATTAATCTATCTTCCGAATCTTTATAAACAAATACCTCTATTTCATCCCCTACCTCTGTACCATCTAGCACTTGGCTTTTGGGCAGTAAAATATCCTCTTTGTCAACACTGTTTTTTTTGTTAAGATATACACCAATCTGAGTTTTTCTAAGTACTACTAGACATTGTGTTTTCCCTAATTCTACCATAAGTTATTCCTTTTCCTTTTATTATGTTTTTTGGTTTTTTGGTTTTTGGTTTGCTCAACTACAAAATGAAAAGTCAATCCATGCTCAAGTTTACCAATGGCTTGTTGTTCACTAAACTGACTTATTTTATGAAATTATTTAACTTTTCATTTGATATTGCTACCACACCTAATATTACTAGCTCTAAGCAGTATATTCTGCTGCGAAGTTTTAGTTTATAATAATATTTCATTTTCATCCAATTATTTTAGGTAAAGCAAAAGCTTTAACTGAATATTTTAAGAAGTATTATTTCTAGCTATATGCTTATAGTATACCGTTATTATATTTATAAGAAAAGATTTTTATGTAATAATAAGGATGTCATAACCTATGAGTATAAATTTAGAAGCGATAGGATTAATCCCATCGCCTCTGTTCCTCATAAACAATTATGTTTTATGTTTTTCTCATTAATTCTCTACTAGCTCTTTATTGCTTGTTTAGCTTTTTCACGTGGCGCTTTAATGAAAGAAATTATTACAATTCCCACTACTGCTGCAATAGCAGCTATTATGAACGCCGAAGAAAAGGCTTTTGTTTTACTAAAGTGTGCTACAATATATGACGAAGCAACTGCTCCTACACCAAAGCCTAATAAAACCATACCATAAATTTGCGATCCATGCTTTGTGCCCCAAAAATCAGCAGTTAATGCTGGGAATACTCCAAGAAATCCTCCGTAAGAAAAACCTATAACCGCTATAAAAGCAAGCATTATATAAGCTTTTGCAAATGATACTCCAATAATTGAAGCGCCCGCTAGAAGTAAAAGTATTAATATTGTTTGTTTTCTTCCAATCTTATCTGATAGCCAACCCCAGAATAATCGTCCAAAGGAATTACAAATTGATATAATCATAACTCCCGCAACTGCTGTACTACTTGACAAACCACTATCAGGCTGTAAGCCAAGTATTTTGGCCATAGGAATCATCATTGAACCTGCAGCAGTGGCACACATCAAAGCTAGTGTTACCATATAAAATTGTGGCATTTTCAAAACCTCACCAGGTGTAAAATCCTGCACTATATGAGTAGTCTTTTTCACCGACGGTGTCCAACCTTCAGGTTTAAAATCTTCAGGAGGATTTTTAATGAAAATAGCTCCTAAAACAGTAACAACTATAAATATACCTCCCAAAACAGCAAAGGTCTTTAAAACACCTATTTGACCTATAAGTGCTTCTGCAATAGGTGTAAATACCAATCCTCCAAAGCCAAGTGCTGAAACAATTATTCCTGTTACCATACCCCTGCGGTCCGGGAACCACTTTTGACAGGTTGAAATAGTTGTCGTATAAGCCATTCCCATTCCAAAGCCACCTAGAACTCCATACGTAAGCCAGAGCAGCCATGGTGTAGACTCTGTTGTAAACTGAGCGAGAAAAAATCCAATGCCAAGTAAAATGCCTCCTGCAATTATAGCTGGTCTTGGATTTTTCAGCTTATTGTGAATTTTGCCTCCAACAACACTTCCAAAAGTTAGCACTCCAAGTAATAAAGAGTATGCTAAGGTTCCATAGGTTGCTGGCCACTCAAACAAAGCATTTGGTGTTGTTTTTCCAATGATTAAGTACGATTGAAATACGCTCCAAATATAAGCTGTACCTAAACACATTTGAATTGCAATACTTGCTATAACCGGTATCCAACGATGTCTGTTAATTTGTACCTTTCCTTGATTCATTTAATCCGCTCCTAATCATATATTGTATATTCCTGTAACAATATGTTACTTTATGGTCAAGTTTTTAGCCACACGATTTATATCCAATTTAGCGAATATAATGAATGTTTTTACCTCAATATGTTAAATTTAAAAACATTTAATATAAATAAAGTTATAATAAAACAGATTATATTGATAAGTCAATATCAAACTTTAATGTTTTAGTAAGTAAATCAGTTCCTAAAACAGTATTTGTAAAAATCCTCCTAGCTACATCAATATATTTCTCAGGTTCAGTAAGTGATGGACTATAATGAGTCAGCCAAAGTTCCTTTACATTCCCTTGCTTTGCCAGCAACCCAGCTTCTGAAAATGTCATATGCTTTTTAGCTTTAGCTTTTTCAGCATCATTTTCATCGCCATACATACCTTCACAAATAAATAAATCTGAGCCACTAACAAAATCTACTAAACCCTCTATTGGTCTAGTATCAGTACAATAGCAGATTTTAACTCCTTCTCTCGCTTTACCTAATACCATTTCTGGCTTAACAACTCTATCAGCTAATGTTATTGTCTCGCCTTTCTGGATATAACTCCAGTAATTCATTGGAATATTTAATTCTTTAGCACGCGTCACATCAAACTTTCCCTTTCTTTTTATCTCAATGCAGTACGATAAGCAGGGAATGGAGTGATCAACCCAAATGCTTTTTATAGTTAAATCATTCTTTAATGAGTCATTATTTATTAATATCTCAGTATTTTCGACTTCTTTTAATTCAATCACCCTTAACTCATATGGCAATTCGGGTGAAATAACTGTTAAACCCTCAACCACGTACTTTAGTCCTGGAGGGCCCACTAAAGTAAGAGGTTCAATTCTATCTGAATTGCCTAATGTAAGAAGTAAGCCTGGTAATCCGGCTATGTGATCGCCATGAAAATGAGTAAATAAAATGGTATCAATAGCCCTAACCCCCCATCCAGCCATTTTTATAGGGATTTGAGTTCCTTCACCGCAATCTATTAAAATCATTCTTCCATTATACCTAAGAAGCAATGCAGTTAGCCTTCTATCAGGCAGCGGCATCATGCCTCCAGTTCCCAACAAACAAACATCAAGCATTGCTATCTCCTTTGTTTCAATCACTATAATCATTGATTTCTCGTCATATCTACCTTGCTAACCTTTCTAAGCCTTCCTTTGATAGGTGTATTTTGAAGCTCTTGATATACAAGTTCTCCTTTATTGTTTAAAATTTCCACAAAAGTAGACACGTCAGCTATGTTTATTATTCCAATATCTGCAGCTGTCATGCCTTTTATATTGCAAAGTGTACCTACAATGTCTACCGCTCTCATCTTTGTTTTTTTGCCTGCATTTATATGCAATTTCATAATTTCCTTGTTAAGCTGCGCACCTTTGATTTCTTTTAGCTCGGGTGCTGAATTGATTTTCTCAACAAAGCCTTGCTCTGAATGAGTTACAATTTCCTTTTCAGGCCTTTCTTTTAAAGGTATCTCTTGTCCAATATATTTATGTATATCCTCAAGAAATTTATCATCATTTGCTGCTACAAAAGTTATTGCTTTACCTTCCTTGCCTATGCGACCTGTTCTTCCTATCCTGTGAACATAGCTTTCACAGTTCTTTGGCACGTCATAATTAATTACAAGCTGTATATCAGCTATATCAATTCCTCTAGCTGCAACATCTGTAGCTACAAGATATCTATAATTGCCCTGCCGGAAATCATTCATTACGCGAAGCCTGTCCTGCTGTTCCATTCCTCCATGTATTTTTGCACAAGAATACTTGAGCTTTGCCATGCTACTATAAACTTCGTCTACCTTTTGCTTTGTATTGCAAAATATAATGCAGCTATCAGGGTTTTCTACCACAGTAATGTCTTTTAAAAGCCCTATCTTATCTCTTTGCTCTACAGCAAATCTTTCTTGGCATATCATTTCAGCGGTTGTATTTTGTTCTTCTATTTCAACAAATATTGGAGAATTCATGTGTTTGTCACACAAGTCACTTATATCTTTTGGCATAGTAGCTGACAGCAATATAGTTACTCGATTTTTTGAAAGGCTGGCTATTATCGTTTCAATTTGCTCTATAAAACCCATAGAAAGCATTTCATCAGCTTCATCTATTACAAGATATTTTATATTTGATGTATCGAAAGTGCCTCTTTCTAAATGATCTATAGTTCTACCAGGAGTTCCAACCACCACATGTGTTTTTTGTTTAAGCTCCTTTTCCTGATTATAAAAAGGAGACTTTCCATAAATAGCAGCTACCTTTAACCTTTTAAATCTTCCTATATTAAAAATATCCTCTTTTACTTGAATAGCAAGCTCTCTTGTTGGTGTAAGCACTAGTGCCTGAGGCTTGTTCTCTTCCCACTCAACCCTCTGGCAAATGGGAATAGCAAAAGCAGCTGTCTTTCCGCTGCCTGTCTGAGATTTTACTATTATATCCTTTTTCTCTAATACAGCTGGTATAACCTGCTCTTGCACCTTTGTAGGTTTTGAATAATTTAATATTCTGATTGCCTTTAATATTTCTTTATCTAACACATAATTATCAAATGCTGTTGTCATTATTTTTTCTCTTTCTATTATTTAGTTGAAGTTATACTCTTCAACATTTTATCTTATTTCTTTCCCCATTTTTTCAAAAGCTTGTCTATTATCTCTGCACACATAATTACATCCCTATGAGGCACTAGGTCACTTTCTATTTTGTTAGTGCGGTACAGCTCATTAAAGTGCTCTATTTCATATATAAAGCCATCTTCAAAGCTTTCTCCAAAGCATTCCTTCAAATTATTTTCGCTATCATATAATTCACATTTCTGAGAGCCAAAGAAATCATATACTATAATATTGCCCTGGGTTCCATATATTCTTGCATCCCTGTTAGTATAAGCAGTCAATCCACAGCTTAGTGTTGCTAAAACTCCGCTTTTGAAGCTCATATTAATTGCAGCATATTCATCAACACCCGTTTCACAAATTGTTGCAATACCATTGACAATCTCGGGGCATTCATTCAATATTCCTGTAGCAAATTGAATTGGATATACTCCAACATCATATACGCTACCACCTGCCAAATCAGGATTAAACAACCGACTTTCCGAATCAAATCGAGCATGAATTCCAAATGAAGCACTAATGAGCTTAACATCACCTATTTTTCCTGTTTTAACCCATTGCTTAGCTTTAATAAAGGCAGGAATACATTTCATCCACATAGCCTCCATTAAAAGCACCTTTTTTTCACGTGAAAGCGCTATCAATTCTTCAGTATCCTTTTTGCTAGTAGTTAACGGTTTCTCGCACAAAACTGCCTTGCCCTTATTCAAGCAATGCTTTACAATATCATAGTGAAAATTATGTGTGAGTGCTACATAAACCACATCGACCTCTTCATCGTTAATTAGTTCAAAATAATTACCATATGACTTGCTTGCATTAAATTTGTCTGCAAATGCCTCTGCTTTTGCTTTATCTCTAGCTGCAACCGCAGTTAATTCGACATTATCAACTCTATTTAATACCTTCACAAATCTTGTTGCTATATCTCCTAAGCCTATAATTCCATATCGTATACCCATGATTAGTCCTCCGTTTAATAATAGCCTATCCGAATACGTTTATTTTGATTCTAGCATATCACATAAAAATATTCCAATACTTTAAAATTAATATTTCTATATCTCAAGCTATTTCTACAGACTAAACTCCCACGAACAGCTTGTTGTTTCATCGGTGATATCAGGGAAACAGCTCAAACATCGGCAGCTGATTCTATCATCTATAACCTTTGCAAACCCTGAATATTCAACAATGCCCACTGATTTGCAGGGGTGGTACGGCATATTCTTGCGTTTTCTGGCAGTCTGTACCCTGCAGTCCACATTGCGGAATATCAGTATGTCTTCCTTAAAAACAAGCTCATAATTGTTGATATTGCCATAAAATCTCAGCTCCAGAGCTTTAGCCAAGCCTTCTAATCCTGCATGTTCAGGAAGCTTCAGAAATTCCTTGATTCTCTTTGCCTCAATTTCTGTAAATTTCCTCCATGCCTGCTCGTCATGGTACATTGCTTCATCCATTCCTAATTTTCGCTCTATTGATTGAAACCATACTCCATCATGTGCAAGCCAGTTTTTGCAGTATATTTCTATTAGCTTAATAAGTTCTTCCTTTGATAGGTTATTCAGTATTTCCTTATTATTCATTTGCTGTACCTCACTTTTAAAAAGTCTGTATAAATTGTTCAGGCGTAGCCAACTAAAAAATTCGCTTCGAAAGAAATTAAACTAAGCAGTAAAAAGAAGTGTGCTTTGTAAGCAAATGGGGCGTGGGAGTTTTTTAACCACCTCAAACATCGTTTTACTGCTTTTGGTCAGAAACAAAAAGAATAAAATTTGTGGCGGCATATTCATGTGCTGCTGAGTATTCATGTCCCTTTATGCTAAATTGATTATTTCTATATGTTAGTCCTAATTTTTCAATGTTGGTCACACTTTGGGGTATTGTCAGTTGAAGGAGATTTTTACAGCATAAAAATGCATTTTCTCTAATTGTAGTAACGCCTTCTGGTATTGAATACTCTTTTTCCTTTTTACCATAGGGATAAAAAATCAGTTCCTTCATACTTTTATCAAAAAGAACCCCATTCTTTGAAGTATAATTTTTATTATCTTCCTCCACATTAATATAGGCAATATTTGAAGCAGTATAACTAAAGGCATTACCATTCATTACTTCCACAGAACCTGGTACATCTATGCTTGTTAAGAATTCACAATCTGAAAAAGAATTTCCAATAATTTTTTTCACACCCTCAGGCACAGCATAATGGCTATCATTCTTACCTCCTGGATACTTAATAAGCTTCGCCAGCTCATCATTAAATAAAACTCCAGCTTTTGAAGAATATATCTTATTTTTAGCAGCTACATTTATACCATTTAAACTTAAACAGTAATCAAATGAATTATCTGCTATATCAGTTACATTTTGAGGAATATCCACTGTTTTCAGACTTGAACAGCATGCGAATGCTTCCTTGCCAATTTTATTTAAGCTTGATGGAAATTTCACTTCTACTAAGCTGCTGCAATTCTCAAATGCTCTATCATCAATATATTTGACTCTATCAGGTACTGATATTTTCACAAGCTGCGAACAGTTAAAAAATGTATATTCAGCTATTGAATTAATTTTGTTGGGTAGGTTTATGCTCAAAAGTCTAGCACATTGATAAAAAGCATACTTTCCAATGTAAGTTACGCTTTTAGGTATAGTTATTTCTTCTAGCCTAATACAATTATAAAATGCGTAAGCTCTAATTTTTTTAACACCATCAGGGATGTTATAATCTGCTTCTGCGTAGCCTGTTGGACAAACAATAACTTCTGTCATCTCCTTATCCAATAAAATACCATGATCAGAAGTGAAATATTTATTATTTTTTCTAACGTTAACATTTGTTAAACTATTACAACAAAAAAACACTGACTCACCTATTTCTGATACACTATCAGGTATTGTCAAGCTGTCTAAAGATAGCATGCCCATAAACGCTTTATCTTCAATAATTTTCATAGTGTTGGGAATAGTTATATTATTTAAAGAACGACACGCAAAAAATGCACCTGAATGAATGACAGTTACGCCATCTGGTATGCTGTACCAATCTTTAGTATTTTCTCTTGAATACCAAACAAGCTCCGTCATATCCTTGCTGAACAGAATATTATCTTTTACAATGTAGTTTTTATTTTCCGAATCAACCTCTATATCTGATATACCATAATATCCCGAAAAGGCACAATCACCTATTTCCTTTACACTAGATGACAAATAAAGCTTTACAAGTTTACATTCAAAAAAAGCACAATCACCTATTTTCTCAACCCCATCAGGAATTCTAAAATAACGAATACCTTCTTTATCATAGTAGCGTATTAGCTCTGTCATGTCTTTATTATAGAGTGCCCCATCTTTTGAACTGTATTTTTTATTTCTTGTATCTACTTCTATTTCTAAGTTATCATTGTATTGAAATGCATTTTTATCTATGTAAGTTACACTTTTCGGAATGTGTACCTTTTTCAGATTGGTTAGGTTAAAGGCATCTTCGTGTATCTCTTTCACACTATCTGGTATGGTAATGGAAGTCGTAGCTCTACAGCCTTCAAAAGCATATTTTGCTATTTTTTTAACACCATTTGGAATTATAACATTTTCATTTGCCCCGTAATATTTTTCAAGCACTCCGTTATCAATTTTGAAATCCGAAAAAGCCTGAAATTCCTCATCCTTTAAATTATTTATTGCAAACAGTGCTAAAAAAGCCAAAACTACTGATATTACTAATATAACCGCAGTCATTGATTTTGACTGGTTTTTGAATTTTACTATGCAATTATTTTTAGTCTTGACTTTAAGTGTCATTTGAGGTGTTCTCCTTGTTTTAGATTGCTGCAAAGCTTCAATTTTTGTTTTAGTTGTTATAAAACCTTAATCTTTAGCAATAATACCATATCTTCCATCAAAACAATTAAAAATATTGCTCTAAAAATTATTTAAATTAGACATTTCAATTTTTCTCTATTTTAAGCATTTTCTACATTCAGACTAAACTCCCAAGAGCAGCTTGTTGTTGCTCAGACATTATTTTACTGCTTTTCAGCTAATACAAAAGGAATGTAATTTGCCGCTGCATATTCATGTGCTGCAGAATACTCATATCCCTTTATACATAATTGTTCATTCCTATTATTCAATGCCGGCTCTTCAATGACGGTCACACTTTCTGGAAATGTCAGCTGAAGCAGGCTATAGCAGCTTACAAATGCATTCCCCTTAATTGTTGTAACTCCTTCAGGTATTGCATATTCTTTATCTTTTCTGCCATAGGGATACATTATAAGGGCTTTCATTTCTTTATCAAAAAGCACTCCATTCTTTGAAGTGTAATTTTTATTATCTCCATCCACATTAATATTGGCAATTTTTGAATCATAAGAACTAAAAGCATTACCATTAATTACTTCCACAGAATTTGGTACATCTATGCTTATCAAGTATTTGCAATCTGAAAAGGAATTTCCAATAATTTTTTTCACACCCGCAGGCACAGCATAATGGCTGTCAGTCTTACCTCCTGGATACTTAATAAGCCGTGTCGCATCCTTATTGAATAAAACACCGTCTTTAGAGAAATATACCTTATTTCTGTCATCAACATTAATTTCTTTCATTCCGGTGCAATTTTTAAATGCATCATCTGCTATTTCAACTGTACTAGCAGGAATATTAATGCTCTTCAGTTCACCGCTAAAAGCTTCCTTACCTATTTTTCGAATACCTTCAGGGAGCCTAATACCCGTCATGCATTGACCAAGATAAAATGCCGCATCACCGATACTTTCAACGCTATCCGGTATATTTATGCTCTCAATACTATCGCAACCCCAAAAGGTTAAATTGGCTATTGAGGTAATTTTTGCAGGAAGTTTAATGCTTGTAATATTACTGCATAATGCAAAAGCTCCCTCACCAATCTCCACTACACTGTCAGGTATTATCACCTCTTTTAAATTATAACAATGACAGAATGCATAGTTACGGATTTTTTTAACTGTATTTGGGATTGTAACTTCTGTAAACTTATTATGATGGAAACAAGATAAAATCTCAGTCATATCCTTATTGTATAAAATACCGTCCTTCAAAGTAAAGTATTTGCTATTTCTATCAACTGATATGCCCTCAGAATTCGATGAAATAAAACAGCCTAAAAATGGACTTTCACCTATTTCAGAAACACTGTCAGGTATTTTAATGCTTTTCAGATCTCTTATATTTCTAAATGCATCATCTCCGATGATTTTTACACTATCTGGAATGGTGATACTCTGCAGTGGATCACACAACTGAAATGCACCTGCTCTGATTGTCATAATGCCATCGGGTATAACATAGCTCTTTGCAGTATTTCCTCTCGAATACCAAACAAGCTCCGTCATATCCTTGCTGAACATAACATTATTTTTAACAATAAAGTTTTTGTTTTCTTCGGCAACTTTTATAGATAAAACTTCTCGATCCCCCATAAAAGCAAAATCTTCAATTTCTTTTACACTTCCGGATATATATAGGTCTGTCAGGCGACAGTCCAAAAAGGCTGAATTGCCTATTTTTTCAACCCCATCTGGAATTTTAAAATAATAAATATCTTCCCTGTCATAGTAGCGTATCAGCTCTGTCATATCTTTATTATAAAGCACACCATCCTTTGTGCTGTATTTTTTGTTTTGAGGAGATACTATTATCTCAACGGGATCACTGTATTGAAAAGCATTTTTATCTATGTATTCAACACCTCTTGGTATGTTAACCTTCTTCAGCTTAGTCCGTCTAAAAGCCCCTTCTTGTATTGCTTTAACACTGTCTGGTATTGTAATAGAAGTCATAGCTTCACAGCCTTCAAAGGCATACTTTCCTATTTCTTTAACACCATCGGGAATAATTACATTTTCATTAACATAAGCAATGTTAGCTTGCAAACTTGAGTTGTTTGTTCCGTAGTATTTTTTTAATACTCCGTTAACTATTTCAAAATACTGAAGATTATCATCATCGCTTGATGTCAATAGTGATATACTTGCCACTATTATTAAAAATGCTACTATTAGTGCCGTTAGTAGTATTGCTGATTTTGCTGATTTTGGTAATTTTATTCTGAAATTGAACAGAGGTTTAGTTTTAAGTGTCATTATTGAGTGTCCCCCTTGTTTTATTGCTTTTATGTAGCATTAATTTTTATTCACTTTGCTTTTTGTGATATCTTAATATGTATATTCCAAAAATAATTTGGATAAGCAAAACACTTATAGAAGTACTATTTGAAATAATACTTTTTGCTATTATGCCATTAGCATAGAATCCTGCTTGTGTTGCTACCTCAATGGTGGATTTTATGCTCATAAAATTAATAGGCAGTAAGCCTGCTAATTTAATCAACCCATCAATTATAACCAAAATTGCTGTTGCCATTCTAATAAATCTATCACTTAGCATAGTATAAATATCTTGATTTAGTTTTTTGTTGAGCCTGTATAAAATAATGATTATTCCTGCTATAAAAACAATCCATAAAGAGCTTCTCCATAAAAACAGACTTACCCCCTGATTCAGACTATCACTTGTAAATATTATGGTCAATCTGCCCAGAAATGAAAAAAATCCTGTTATAATGGTAAAAAGAAACCCCAATCCAAATATCATTCTGTTTTCCTTTTCCATAAGTAGATTCCTCCTTAAATTCTACATGCTGTTTTCCATCCATTTTGTAACTATTGTTTTGTCGCTCTCCTCCATAAATGGATGCTCGCTGTTTTCTGAAACAGTAAGACAGCAGTTGAATTTATCAGCAAAAGCTTTGATAACTTCATAGCTTTGAAGATTGTCTTTAGCTCCATACAAAATGTGTGTTGGCACAGTCCACTTGCTAATAGGATGTTCTTTTACATATGTATAATACTGCCATGTCATTGTATCAACAGGAGTTTGAATTTCTCCCTGAACTCTTAGCTGTTCCTCGGTTATATTAAACCATACAAACATCTGCTCAATTAGATATTCCATATTTACTATTGGTGATTGAAAAAGACAGTTTTCAAAATGCTTGTCAAGATAAGCATTAAGGCTCAAAAAAGCACCTAAACTGCATCCAAACAATGAAACCCTATCCCATTTTCCAAAAACATACTCACCAATTTTAGCTAAGTCTGCAATTCCATTAAAAATGTCACATCGGTACTCTTGTTCAGACCTTTCTCCGTGCTCAGGAAGATCAAAGCTAATTGTTTGGTAGCCTTTGCTTTCAGCAATTGCAGCAAAATCCTCTGCACTTTCTTTATTTGCCAGCTTGCCATGAACAAATATATATACTTTGCTGGATTTTTCTCCCCATACAATAGTGGGGATGCTCTCAATATAAATTTTTTCTTTAATCATATTTCCCTCCATAAATCATAACAAATTCAATTACTATGGGCTAAACAGCTCGAAAAAGCATCCTGTTGGTACAAAGTTATTTTTCGAGCTAGCCTCCTAGAAGTCATAAAACAGTTTCAAACCCAAACTGCGTTAAAAGCATAATTCGTCTAAAAGCCGATACTTATGGGGTGATGGCTTTGAATCGTAATTGGCTTTAGTAAATATCTATCAGCTTACTAATAACTTACTAACTCAACCTTTCATTGATAAGTTGAACTCCTATAATTACTGGGAAAGTTGAGTTACTAAATTAAAATAGATTAATTAGAAAAAGGCATAGCATATACCTCATCATCCTGTTCGCTACCAATCAAAATCTTGAATTTTCATAGTTATATGGAACACTTGTTCCAACAACTACATCCTCAATTTTCTCTATAATGAGCCAATCGTCCATATTTCCTTGATGGTCAAAGTCTAGCGGCTCAATTTTCTGTACTCCCTCAAACTCAACAAGACAAAGACATTTTTTTTGCCAACGTACCAGCTGTTTGTCGGATAAATTCAGCTTACATTGGTTTTCTTCTAGAATACGAGTTATTTCCTCTTCTGTGAGTTTTACATGGTTCTGAACATTTTTCACTTTTGCCGTTGCTGTTATTTTTGGAGTGCCTTTTTCCATAAAATACAGCAACTCGCCCTCAAAAACACGGCTATGCGGAATTTTTCTCCCTGCTGCACCACGGACTACCATTGTTTTAGTTCCTGCTATTATTTTATCAAGAACTCTTTCTCCCGCTTTTCCTGCATTATCGCAATAAACTAAATGAACCATAATTATGTACCTTTGCTTTCGTAAAATTTTTACCTCGTTTTAAATTTTTATCTTGCTTAAAAGCTAGTCAATCATTGCATTACATACTGCACTTCTATATCCTCTATTCTGATAGTCCTCATTAGCATATAAAATGCTCTATATCCAATCTAGTTTTCATCAGCTATGTTTCACTATTTTATTAATAATAAGCTCTTTAATCCCTTCTGAAATTTGCTCCCATGAATCATACAAAACATTGCTGTGGATTGTATTTTCTAATATTATCTGCTTGCTGTTTGATGATAATCCTAATAAACTTTTTTGTGATTCCTCCCAAGAAGGCATCTTTTTAAAAGATTCTCTAACCGAATAAATAATCATTGGTATATCTTTAAGGTCTAATTTTTCATTCATGTTTAATGAAGTTGAAACTATTGAGCTTAATTCTTTCGTTGCCATACTATTAACTAAGTTTTTATAT
>JAEZIB010000081.1 GCA_023416275.1 Bacillota bacterium
ACCAAATGTGGGGCCCGCCACTGCTAAAGCAATAATTTCCTTTAGAGAAAAGAATGGAGGCTTTAAAAAACTTACAGATATTATGAAAATTACAGGCATAAAACAAAAAACCTATGACAAAATCAAAGATTTTATATGTATTGAATAAGACATGCAAGTTAAGGCTAACAAGGCTCAGTTATTAGAATGGCTAACAGTACCAAAAGAAAAGACCGACCCAAAGGTCGGTCTTAGATAATTTTAAGGAGAAACCGTTTAGTTTTCAAATTTATTATATAGTTTTGCTGTAAAAAATCAATTGGCATAAATGAACGATAATTTAGTCGAAATAAGCAAGATATTATACAAAATTAACATGTGCATTATTTCGCTAAAATAGGAATAATAAAAACTGATATTAAAATGTAAGAAATCAGAAGAGTAATTGAAGGGAAAATAAACCCAAATAGTAATAATTTAAAGTTTTTTTTGCGTCTAAATTTTTTATGTCTTTTGAACCTTGTATTTCTCAATGGCTACCTCCTAGAATTTAAAATAGTATTTTATGACTATGTTAAAAAAATTTTTATTAGAGCTAAGATTATTAGTCTGATAGAAAGCTTAGCTATTACAAAAATTAACCCAGCATTATATTTTTAAATAAAACACATATAATTTACAACTGGAAAAGAACTAATAGTTAAAACAAATAAAGTGTAAAACTGATATTTATTAATTTGTGATTAATGTTATAATAACTATATTATTGCACTAAATAGCATTTTTATTTGTGTTATGGAAAATTATGTTTATAAAATATTAAGAATAGCAGCTAGGGATTTTAGAATAACTGAATTTCAGATATACAATAGCTGGTAATAAATATACATTACAAAGTATCTTTCCAAATAAATTTACATAAAAGGAGTAATTAGTTATGAACAATAAAGTTTTATGGATTACAAGAACAGCAGCGCTTACAGCCTTACTCATTGTGATGCAGGCTGCAACTTCTTCTCTTGGCAATACCTTAGTTACAGGTTCAATTGTTAATTTGATTTTAATTGTTTCAGTTATGACCTGTGGTGTGTCTACGGGAATAACAGTGGGAGTGATTTCCCCGATATGTGCAAAAATTTTTGGTATAGGACCATTTTGGTCGTTAATTCCATTTATAATTGTGGGTAATATTGTTTTGATAATTCTATGGCACTTGATTGGAAATTGTAAGACTAAACAAAATAAGTTGTCATATGTTATTGCAATTATTGTGGCGGCTGTTGCTAAATTTTTAGTTTTATATCTGGGGATTGTTAAGCTTGCAATTCCTGTTTTTCTAAAGCTTCCTGAACAAAAGGCTATTGTTATATCAAATATGTTTTCCATTCCGCAATTAATAACGGCTCTTATTGGCGGTGCTCTTGCTTTAATAATACTGCCTGTGCTGAAACGTGCTATTAAGTCTAAAGGATAGACTATAGTATGTATCAATGGGAAGGTTGATTGAAAATAATTGCATGAATTAGTTGGTTTGCCTCCACTTTTTCTGGAAAGCCGACATGATGTGGTTAGATATAATGCTAAGATGCTAGTACTAATTCATGTTTAATCTTTTGCATCAAACTATTGATAAGTCCTAAGTGATATGGATTTTTTATGAAAGAATGTTGATATCGTTCTATAATAAGTGATGGAACTGTAATTATTTAATTTTAATTTTTCCAATATAACACAAATTCAAGAGGTATTGACACACTAAAATTGTGAGAATATAATTAAGAGAAGATATTTTAATTCTGTCTTAATATTGAAATTAGCGTTGATGAGAAGAGTAAGTAAGAAACAAGGCTTCAGAGATTGAGCACAATAGCTGAAAGTGTTCAAGCCTATGCTTTACTGAAGACCACCTCTGAGCTACATCGTTGATTACGTTATAATCCTTGTACAAAATGCAGATTTTTTAAATAAATGTGATGATTTGCACAGTAATTTATCTTTAAGCAAAAAATAAATTTTGTACAAAATGAGCAGCAAGTAGGGTGGAACCGCGAGAATAACTCTCGTCCTTATATTATTATATATAGGACGGGGTTTTTTTATTTATTGAGAACTTTTAGAAGTAACAAAAATATAGCGAATTTCCCACATAAGCTAGATTTTATGATATCTATTGTTCTTATAATAATTTTCAGTAAATATATGATATAGCAACATATTTTTTATAACGGACAACAAACAAAAATAAAATGGAGGTATATGCTATGATAAGAATTACTTTGAAGGATGGCAGTTCAAAAGAGTATCAGAAGGGTATTACAATACAAGAGGTTGCTGAAAGCATTAGTGCCGGACTGGCTCGAGTGGCATTAGCAGGTGAGGTTGACGGGAAGGTAAAGGATTTGAACTTCAAGCTTGAAAGTGATTGTACTCTGAATCTGCTGACTTTTGCTGATGAAGGTGGAAGATTTGCATACAGACATACTGCATCACATGTTTTGTCACAAGCGGTAAAAAGACTGTTTCCCGATGTTAAGCTGGCAATAGGTCCAGCAATTGATAATGGTTTTTACTATGACTTTGATACTGAAAAGAATTTTACACCAGATGATTTAGCTAAGATTGAGAAAGAAATGGAAAAGATTATTAAAGAAGATTTACCATTAGAAAGGTACACTCTTCCAAGAGAAGAGGCAATCAAACTTATGGAGGAAAAGGGCGAACCTTATAAAGTCGAGCTAATTAAGGAACTCCCCGAAAATGAAGAAATATCCTTTTATAAGCAAGGTGATTTTGTTGATTTATGTGCGGGTCCCCATTTATCTTCAACAGGAAAGCTTAAGGCAATCAAGCTTATGAGTGCTACTGGTGCTTATTGGAGAGGCAACGAGAAAAATAAAATGCTCCAAAGAGTTTATGGAACTGCATTTCCTAAAAAGAGTGAACTAGAAGAATATGTAACTCAGCTTGAAGAAGCTAAGAAGCGTGACCATAATAAGCTTGGCAGGGAATTGGAATTATTTACTACTGCTGAAGAAATTGGTCAAGGACTACCTTTGTTAATGCCAAAGGGAGCAAGAATTGTTCAGACTTTGCAGAGATTTGTTGAGGATGAAGAGGAAAGAAGAGGTTATGTTCTGACAAAGACTCCATTTATGGCAAAGAGTGATTTGTACAAACTATCTGGACATTGGCAGCATTATAAAGATGGTATGTTTGTATTAGGTGATGAAGAAAAGGAAGATGAGGTAATGGGTTTAAGGCCAATGACTTGTCCATTCCAGTTTATGATTTATAAATCAAAACTTCATAGCTACCGTGATTTGCCGATAAGATACGGAGAAACATCAACACTTTTCAGAAATGAAGCTTCAGGAGAAATGCATGGGTTGATACGTGTGCGTCAGTTCACTATTTCAGAGGGCCATTTAGTTTGTACGCCAGAACAATTAGAAGAAGAATTCAAGGGTGTTGTTGATTTGATTAAATATATGATGAATACTCTTGGTATTGCGGATGATGTAACCTATAGATTCTCAAAATGGGATCCTAATAACAAAGAGAAATATATTGGAAGTGCAGAGGATTGGGAAAACGTTCAAGGGAAGATGAGAACTATTTTGGATCATTTAGAGATAAATTATAAAGAGGCTGAAGGTGAAGCTGCTTTCTATGGTCCAAAGCTTGATATTCAGGCTAAAAATGTACATGGAAAAGAAGATACCATAATAACAGTACAGGTGGATTTTGCTCTTGCAGAACGTATGGACATGGTTTATGTTGATAAGAATAATGAGAAGAAGCATCCATATATTATTCATAGAACTTCAATAGGATGCTATGAAAGAACTCTTGCAATGCTTATTGAAAAATATGCCGGCGCTTTCCCAACATGGCTTAGTCCTATACAGGCAAAAATACTTCCTTTAGTAGACAAACATCATGATTTTGCTTACGAGGTTGCAGCTGCGCTAAGAGATAAAGGCGTTAAAGTTGAAGTTGACACAAGAAATGAAAAAATCGGCTACAAGATTAGAGAAGCTCAGATGGAAAAAACTCCTTATATGCTGGTAATTGGTGATAAGGAGATGGAAAACAATGCTGTAGCCGTTAGGTCTAGAAAAGAAGGAGATCTTGGAGCATTAGCTGTTCAGGATTTTGTAAATAAAATTGTTGAAGAAATAAAAACCAAGGCTAGATAAGGTTTAAAAAAGTACAATGCAAGATATTATAGGTGGAATCTTAGAGGATTTCACCTTTAATGCTTGGCTAATTTATTTGAAATAAATACAATCTAAATAGAAATTGCTAAATAGACTACGACAGTTCCTATTCAGAAGGAGCAGAGCTTCATAAAAACTAAGAATACTGATTATGACTGATCTTGATGTTTTAAAAGTACAATATAAAATTATTATTGGTTAATAAACAGCTTTGCTAGAAATCAGTATAAATCAAGAGGATGCATTCTCATCTTCTCAGCTGATAGTAATTTACTTTTATTCACTAATTATTTTAAATGCAGTTTTATTTTTTATATTATTTGATAATAATTATAACGAGGCAACAAAATGTTCTCCACTTCTATAAGTGGCGTGTACCGCTTTTGTTTTAAGGCGGGAGAGAATGTCTCTGGCCTCGTTGAAATTCCGCTGATGTAATGAAATTTTTCTACAATCGAAAAATTTCATATTGAATCTAGGCGTTATAATAATCAACTCAACTTTCACATCTGAAAAAATTGAGTTGATTATTCAATTTATTAATACAAATTAGAATAACTAGTATGTTATAATGAGTTTTGTAAAAAACACAGCTGGAAAGCGAGGAAAATTATATGCAACAAAAACTGCTGTCAATAGTTGTTCCTGTTTATAATGAGCAGGAAGTTATAGAAGAAACCTTCAGAAGATTATCAGAGGTATTCAAGGATTACTTTATGAAAGTAGAGTACATTTTTATTAATGATGGAAGTAAAGATAATACATACTTTAAGCTGGGGCAGATTGCAAAGAATAACCCGCAGGTCCGTATTATAAATTTTGCAAGAAATTTTGGTCATCAAATTGCAATTACTGCTGGCATGGATTATGCTAAAGGTGATGCGGTTGTAATAATTGATGCCGATTTGCAAGACCCTCCTGAGGTTATTATACAAATGGTTGAAAAGTGGAAGGAAGGATATGAAGTAGTATACGGAAAAAGATTGCAGAGAGAAGGAGAAACCTTTTTTAAAAAAATTACAGCAAAAATGTTTTATCGCTTTTTGGACAGCATGACAGATGTCAAGCTTCCTGTTGATGTTGGTGATTTCAGACTTATTGACAGAAAAGTGTGTGACTCAATGAAGTGCTTGCCTGAACGTTCAAGATATGTCAGAGGATTAGTGAGCTGGGTTGGATTCAAGCAGACAAGTGTAGAATACAGACGTGAAAAAAGGTTTGCAGGAGAAACAAAATATCCTCTTAAGAGAATGATAAAGCTTGCAGGAGATGGTATTTTTTCCTTTTCATACAAACCCTTAAAGCTGGCGACCTTTACAGGCATGATTATTTCAGCCTTTAGTTTTATTTATCTTATAGTGGTTTTAGTACAGAAGTTTATCAAGAATGATGTTGCATCGGGATGGGCATCTTCAATGGCGGTATCTCTGTTTTTCAATGGTGTTATGCTCATTGTTTTAGGTATTATGGGAGAATATGTGGGTAGAATATATGAGGAAGTGAAGGCTAGGCCTCTATATATAGTTGGTGAGTTAATAGGCTTTCCTGAAAATAATAGCGAAGAAGAAAATAAATTACATTATGAAAGTTAATGGAGTTAAATAAATTGTAAAACTATTAATTGGAGGTGCTTAGTCCATTTCGTTACTTTTATTTATATATATAAGTTTGACATGGATATTATAATGGATAATTATATAAATGCTAATAATACAAAAATTGGAGTAATTCTTAATAAGGTAGCTATTTTTACATTGGCTGGTTTTTCATTATATTTAATTTGCTTGAATTTAATTTACTCTGTAAGAGACAACATTGGGATATATGCCATCTGTACATTAGTGGTATTAAGTATATTTGTATTTATACACTATATATCTTGCCGAATTAAAATTTCAAAGAGAGTTTTTGTAATTGTGATATTTCTTTTAGCAATTATATCAAAGGGTATACTGGTATTTTTAACAGATACAAAGCCAGTTTCTGATTTTGAAATTTTTTATCAGTATGCAATTAAATTATTAAACGGTACAAAATCGTTACAAGACATATCGTATTTTAATATATGGGCATATCAAACGGGACCGGTTATATATTATGCCGCTATAATGAAGCTTTTTGGAACTGGATTACTTCCATTAAAGGTAGTGAACTGCTTCTTTATGGCTGGTACAAATGTACTTATATACCTTATAGCTCAGAAAATATCAAATGATTATACTGCAAAAGTGGTGTCGCTTCTATATCTACTTTATCCCGCTCCGTATTTTTTGGCTTCAGTGTTAACAAATCAGCATTTTGCAGCTTTTATGTTTCTGTTAGCTATATATATACTACTTACGCAACGGCTAAATTGGGCTGTCAAAGGAGCTCTATCAGGAGCAGTTATTGCTATTGGCAATGTAGTTAGACCTATAGGTATTGTCATTATAGCTGCTTTGATAATATGGGCAATAGTTGAAAGATTAACATTCCGTAAATGGCTTATAGTGGGCAGTACTCTTGTGGTTCTTATTTCATATTTGCTTGTAGGATATGGGTGCTCAGCTATAGTAAAAAATACTGGTATTAATTCAGAGGGGTTGGCAAACAATTTTCCCCTTTGGAAGTTTGTTGTTGGTTTGAATTATGAATCTGTGGGAAAATACTCTAATGCTGATAAAATTAACATTTTAGCAATAAAGGATTCCGATGAAAGGAACGAGGTGGCAAAACAGGTTATTAAGCAACGTCTTTCTTTAGGATTCGGGCAATTATCTGCTTTGATAAATGAAAAGCAAAAAATAATGTGGGCTGAAAATGACACCTTGAGCTGGGGATTTTATCAAAAAGTAGATGGACAATTTGTGCCTATGGAGGGAGTTAAAAAAGTTGCGCCTACTATTCTGAAGCTAGAAAAATTATATTATATATTAATTTTTATACTTATGTTTTTAGGTTTTTGCAGATTGCTTCTGGATAGTGAAATAAATCAAGGCATTATGCTGCTTTCATTGATACTTTTATGCTATTTCGGTATACATTTTTTCATTGAAATACAAGTGCGATACAGGTATTTTGCTGTAATAATAGTTTTTGTTATGGCAGCAAAGGGAAGTGAAATGCTGCTTTGCAGATGCAGAAGATATAGAAAAAATATTCATAAAGCTATTTGTGAAAAATAACAATTTTCAAATTAAAATATTTTACTAAATAAAATATTCGAACCATTGTTTTTGAATTAAATTTATAAAATAATATCAAAGTAATGAATTTAATTAATTTAAGCTACTAACTGATAAGCAATTTATGTGAATTTATATCAATGGTGACTGGTAGCGATGCTCTAGTAGTTTAGCTAACCTTAAAAACTAGATGTCGGACGATATTATAGTTTTATCAGCTGATTGTAGTTGACTTTTATATAATTAAAATGTTAATGACTCAAACTTCGCACATAAAAAATATATTGGTGCGGTAGAATTATCAATGGTTTGTTGCCATAATAATTGCTAAAATTAGTAGTGATTCATCGAAGTGTTTTTGCAGTCGCACACATTCACCATACTTGGTTCATAGTGTGCTAAAACCGACATAGTGTCGGTTTTTCAGCAAAAAACTTGGAGCTTGCTGAATAGTTTTAAATTTACAACTGTAAACATAGATGAATACTGCTTTTGTTATTTCAAAGATACTAAAATTGTATTCACTGCGCAAGCTTTTCTCATACAACTAATTTATGCAATTATTTCTAACCCAACTTTCCATTGATAAGTTTAACACCTACGATTTTTAACTGGGAAAGTTGAATAATTTAGTAATAAAAATCTGTCTGTCATAGAAATTACTCAATATGAATCAAATTTGGTATTTACATACTTTACAAACATAAATTGGATATCCTTATAAATTTGTAAATCGCTTGTTGATATCAACTTCCATCTTTCTTCTTTATCTAAGTTATAAAAATACTTATCTGCAACGTAGGAATTATGGATTTTAGTAACATAAGCCTCAGTGCAATATGGTAAGAGCTGTGTGTACACCGATTCTCCACCTATTACAAAAACATCATCAGAATTATACTTCTTTATTTCATGAGATAGTTCATCTATTGAGCGACATATATTCACATTCTCATTTATAAACTTTCTATCCTTACTTAAAACAATATTTATTCTGTCCTTCAGGGGTTCTTTTCCTGGTAATGATTCAAATGTTTCCCTACCCATTACTACAACTTTACCTAAAGTCATCTGCTTAAAAAGCTTCATATCTTCAGGAATACGCTGTAGCAAGTTTCCCTTAAAACCAATTCCCCAGTTTAAATCAACTGCAACAATAGCTTTCATTATGTTCTCCTTCTTAAATAGCAACAGGAATATTTTTTATCTGTGCTCCACTCTGATAGCCTTCTAACACAAAGTCCTCAACTTTAAAATCATAGAAATTCTTTTTGTCTGGATTAATCAGTAATTTTGGCGCTGGAAATGGAGTCCTTTGTATTAGCTCTGTAATTAACGGAATATGCCTATCATATATATGTGCATCAGCAATGACATGTACAAATTCTCCAACCTCAAGATTGCTGACCTGTGCCAACATATGCACAAGAATTGCATATTGAGATACATTCCAGTTATTTGCAACTAAGATATCTTGGGAACGCTGATTAAGTATGGCATTTAGTTTTCTTCCAGTAACATTAAAGGTTAAACCATATGCACATGGGTATAAGTTCATTTCATGTAAGTCACTATGGTTGTACATATTAGCGATAATCCTTCTGCTATATGGATTATGCTTTAAGTCATAGATAATCCTATCTACCTGGTCGAATTCACCTTCACGATACTTATGCTTAATTCCTAACTGATAGCCATATGCCTTACCTATAGAACCTTCGTCATCAGCCCAGCTATCCCAAATGCGACTATTAAGCTCTTTTATATTATTCGATTTCTTTTGCCATATCCAAAGTAGTTCATCAATTGCAGCATTTAGATTTGTTGGTCTGAGAGTAAGAATTGGGAACTCTTCTGATAGATCATATCGGTTGACAACAGAGAATCTCTTAATTGTATGGGCGAGTGTACCATCAGTCCACTTAGCTCTTACAGTCTCGCCTTCAGAAGAGATTCCGTTTTCAAGTATATCCTTACACATTGTTATAAAAATATTATCCGCTTTACTCATATTAACTTACCTCACTTATTATCAATTGTTAATTATTAGCTTATGTTAAGCATTTTTCAGACCTTAAATTCTTCTATTTTAAAGCACTCTGAGAAGTCTAAAAATTCTTGCCGAACTTATTTGTAGTCCTGATTTCTCATCGAGAAGCTTTTAAGCTCAAGCTCTTGTCTACATATTCTTATTTGACATGATCATTCTTAAATTCAAACTAAAAGGCACATTCACCTTTACCCATCAAAATACCTAGTTACACTATATACCTAGTTACACCACAAACTCTAATACCAAATAAGGTAGCAATGTGAAATGAATAGCTTTGACTATTGTTCTTATGAAAGTATATCATAGCTTTTCTCAATTCACTAGGAGATAGTTCTACCTTCTTGATGACAAAAAGGTTAAAATATGACAAATACTTACTAGAGAATCCTTGCTGGCAAATCCTTTGCTATCAAGTGCTATCTAGCATCCTAATACCAGCAGATATCAAATAAAGCATCTAGATAAGTTATATTGCTATCATAATTATAATTTTTTGAGATATCTTTGTCAAAGAAAGAAGCTATACGTATATTCTTCTTTATTTCAAAAAGATTGCATTACTTAGATTGTAGTGCTAATATGTGTCTATAAAACTAAATTTTGGAGGAAATTTAATGGAAATTAATGAGAAAGAGAATATCGTTATTGGGGTATCTGGAAGTATTGCTGTTGGTAAAACAACGCTAATAAACAAATTAGTAAATATTCTACCTTCAAGCCAGATTGCTATTGAAGATGCAAGACAAAATCCATATATAGACGACTTCTATAATGACATGAAGAAATGGTGTTTTCATAGTAGAATTTCATTTTTAGGTCTAAAATTAAACTCATATAGTGAAATCGATAAAAGATATAAATATGCGCTTATTGATAGATCAATTGAAGAATTGACCATTTTTGCAGAGCATCAATTTAAATTAGGAAACTTTGATGAGAAAGAATATAATGTTTATAATACAATTTATCAAGGAATATTAAATTTTGTTCCCAAACTCGACATTATGTTGTATCTAAATTGTTCACCAGAAGTTTCTCTTGATAGAGTAAAAAAGAGGAATTCCCCTTACGAAAAGGGTGTAACTTTAGAGTACCTAACAAAATTGAACTATACATATGAAGAATGGCTGAAAAAAAGTGAGTGTAAAAATATTATTATAATAAATACTGAACAGGAATTAAATTTGTCTGACATTGTTAATCAAATACAGTCAGTAACAAAGTGTATTTATCGCAAGTAGGAGGAGAAAAATGGGGGAAATAAATTTTGATACAATAATAATCTTTATGTTGGGTATATTGTCCATAAGGGATATGATATCAAAGAATTTTGATATTCCTAAAGATAAAAAATGGTCTTGGATATTTTATAATAAAAGTGAAAAATCACAAATTCCACCT
>JAEZIB010000083.1 GCA_023416275.1 Bacillota bacterium
GCCTCGTGCTGGTATTTGTACAAAAGATATTGCAGTGTGTAGAATTTGCCGCCGGGCATAAGCATCATGGTATCGGTAAAGCTATTCCATTGGCCCACCGCGCTAAAGATACACAGCGTGGCCAAAATGGGCATGATCAGCGGAACAATAACGCTGGCAAACAAGCGAATATACCCCGCGCCATCAAGCATGGCGCTTTCCTCCAGGCTGGTTGGAAGGCCCTCAATGAATGTTTTGACAAGAATCACATTGTAGGGCGATACCAGGCCAGGTATGACATAAACCCAGAAATTGTCCAAAAAACCCAGGGACTTTAAGTTTATGTACCAAGGAATCAGGCCGGCGCTGAAATACATGGTAACGATAATCAGCCGGTACCAGAGCGTGCGCAGCCACATCTCCCTTTTGGTAACCAGGTATCCTAAAAACGCGCAACCCGTAACGGTCCACAAAGTTCCAAGCGCTGTACGGGATACACTGACCAGCAGCCCGTCCGCTATGCCGTTGAGTTTGAAGACCTGCACATAGTTCTCCAAATGAACATCCTGCGGAAACAGCTGTATACGCCCCAACCGCACCATTTCGTTAGAGGAAATGGTGTTGATAAACAAATAGTAGAACGGAAAAATGCAGGCAACGGTAATCAATATCAGCAGCGCATAGTTAAAAATATTAAACGCGATATCCCATTTGCTGAGCCTGACCTTGTTGCGGTTGCGCCGGGGCAAAATCTGTACGCTCATATCCGCACCTCCTTACACGATAGATTCGCCGCGCAGCATTTTGGAGGCGAAGTTGGCCGCGAACAAAAGCGTTACGCTAAATAACGTTTTGAGTATGCCTATGGCCGTACCAAAGGAATACATGTTGCTGCTGGTGGATGCGATGGTAATGTTGTAAATGTACAGGTCTAGCACCTCAATCACGTTCTTGTTCATACTGTTTTGGAAGACAAGGTACTGCTCCATGCCGTTATTGACAATGTTGGAGATAGAAAGGAGCAGCAGCACAAAGAATGTAGGCAAAAGACCTGGTAGTGTAATATGAACCATTTGCCTGAACCGGCCGGCACCATCTACACGGGCCGCCTCATACAACTCCTGATCGATGCCGGCAATGGCCGCAAGATACATGATTGAACCCCAACCGAGCCCCTTCCAGGTGCTCCATGCCCACATCTTAATCCAAATATTTTCTGAGCTGTTCAGCCAGGCCACCGGTTCGGTGATCGCCCCGACATTCAGCATGAATTTGCTGTA
This sequence comes from Bacillota bacterium, assembly GCA_023416275.1. Lineage (GTDB taxonomy): Bacteria > Bacillota > Clostridia > Acetivibrionales > DSM-1351 > Ruminiclostridium. The sequence continues at coordinate 1,260 of JAEZIB010000083.1, forward strand.
GATACCCGTATCCATGGCGAACATTGCCAGGGCAAAGCTGAACACCAGCGTCCAGGAAATAAAGTTTGGCAGGGTGGTGAAAATTTGCACGAATTTCTTGAAGCGTGTGCGGGTGACCTCATTGAGCAGAATCGCAAAAACCATCGGCATCCAGCTTGTTGCAATGCCAAGCCCACTCATGGAAAAGGTGTTGGACATAACGCGGGCAATATTATTGCGGTGGCCAGGGTTGGTCAAAAGCTCGACAAACCACTTGAAACCCACAAATTCCTGCTGGTCCAGGGGCAGCTCAAACTTGAAATTATAGAAAGCATAACTCCAGCCGTACAGCGGCATATAGCTGAAAAGCAGCACGGCCACCAGGAAGGGCAGCATCATTAGAAAGAGCTTATACTTTTTGGGCAGCTCTTCCTTGTCCATGAATCCGGCAAAAAATGCCGAGAACACATTGGCGCCCATGGCGATGAATGTTGGCCCAAGCGCAGCAACTTGGCCGATATCCTTGGGGATGCGCCCCCTGGCAATAATAGCTGATACGGCCTGCATCGCCGCTCCTGACAGTAGCACAGCTATAACCATTTTCTTTTGCCGCCGGAAACGCATCATCAAGCATAGCCCAACCAGGGAAAGAAGCATAGGCACAGCAGTAAATACGGCCAGCTTATTTAAACTGCTTCTAACCAAGGACTGGACACCGTCAAGGTTGTAACCGTTGGTGGCAGCTTCCTGTGTGTATAACGCACGGCCTCTGGTGTTGACAGGATTCATTAACTGATCAGGCCTGCCAAGCATCATCAATTCCAGCCCGGTTACCGGACGGGCCACAGCGGGGTTATTGGCGATGACTTTTCCTGGCGCATACAAGCTGACTTGATATACGGGGAAAAACAGCATCATGATAGACGACAGCGCAAGAATCATGCTGACAGCCAGCATTTTTTTCTTTTGTGGAACCGGATTGACAAAGTAAGGCTCATTGGCCCGGCGTATACCAAGAACTGCACAGGCGGACGACGCGCCTGCCAACCCTGTCATCAAAAGAGGAACCAGGGAATAGCCACCCAAGCCAAGATACATCAATTGATATGTTGCACTTTTGAACTGATAATTGCTGTCCACCGCCAAGGTTGAAATGGTTTCTGTCAGCAGCATAGCCACTGCAACCAGAATGAAGCCGGCAGGTATCCACCTGTCGACTTTTTTTATGAAACTCAATACTGCGCGAAACAAAAGCAGTGCGCAGGCAATCAGAGCAACCATACGGATGCTGCAGTCATTTTTCGGAATCATCAACAGATTGCTGATGTCCTTTCCGCTGCCACTCAGCATCGCAAGCCCCGACATTGCACCACCGGAGACGGCGTTTGAAAAAGCAGCCTTTTCTGTTGCGATATCCTTGAGCATGGGTTCATTG
>JAEZIB010000133.1 GCA_023416275.1 Bacillota bacterium
TATTTATATAAGACATTATTTTATAGTTAATTTGGAATTATGAAAGGGGTGATATAATGCAAAATCGTAAAAAGCGAGATAATATTTCTGTAGACATAATAGGTGAAAATGAAATTAAGTTTGAAAAACCAGGTGGAAACGCAGGTAAGGATCCTTTTTGCGTTTATGATCATAAAAGACATGCCGTTGGGTCAAAAATAATAAATGATGATGGAACAGAATCCATATGTACAGCGGATGGGTCTTGGAAAAATAGCAAAAACATTTGAAGTCATAGACAATTATACCAATAAACTAATTCAAAGCCAATTTAAAAGCAATTGCTGTCCAAAAACCTCAGGGATGGCATTATGCTTTTAAACTGGCTTTGGAGGAAACTAAGCTCTAAATTTGTTTTAAAATTCTACTTGTATCTCATTATAATAAGCAAAAATATTTATCTTTTTGAATTTTATATTAACACCTACGCCTATTTTGGCACAAAAACTTCCAGCCACTAATCATTTGTTAAATCTCCACTTCCGCTTATAGATATTTGTTCTCCAAGATAAGTAGGCTCAGGCTTGATAATTACATTGAAAAAGTCCTTTACTCTGGCTAATATTTCTCTAAAGCTCATTCTCATCTGCCCTGCATACCTCCTTGGATTAGAAGCAACACCATATGCATCTATTCCTAGCTTGTCAGCAATATACAGTGCCCTATACAAATGATATTTCTGCGTTACAATTATTATTTTTTTAGCTTCAAAAATATCTCTGGCACGATATATACTTTCATATGTAGAAAAGCCTGCATGATCCATAAAAATATGCTCTGAGGTTATACCTCTATCAATGGAAAATTGCTTCATGACATTAACTTCATCATATTCTTTTCTACCATGATCGCCACTCATAAGTAATCTGTCAGAAGCTCCATTTTTGTATAATTTAACACCTTGTAAAAGCCTATCCTCAAGCATAGCACTTGGATTTCCATTATTCCAAACACCAGCTCCTAATACAAGTATGCAGTCAGCATCTATAGAGGCTGCTTTTTCTTCAGTAATAATCTTATCCTTAACAGATACCTTAACATATAAGTTAATAACTAGTGTGAATGCCAAAGCTAATAATCCGGTAACTATCAACAAAAATATGCTAATTAAAAGCTTTTTCTTTGTTTTTTTCTTTGCGTTTTTTTCACCTATTTCTTTTCTGTTCTTTTTAATTATATTATGTTTGTTCTTCGTCATAGTTTTATCCCTTATATTGGTTCCAACAAATTTATATATATTTATAACAAATAAACTTCGCTTGATAAAACAATTCGCTACACTGCTACAATTATATAATATTTTGTTAATATTTACATCATTTTTGACCGTTTTAGTGAATTTTTATATATAAGAGGCAAGAGAATGTCCCCCTCTTCTATAATAGCGGGTACCGCTTTGGTTTTCAGGCGGTGAGAATATCTCCCGCCCCGCTTACACGCCTAGACTCAAAATATAAACACGATTTTTTCCAATTTTTTTACCATGTATAAATAGTATAATTATACTTATGTGATATAATTAATTAGAGAAAATGAATCAGTAGACATGACTAGATAGGAGTTTATAATGATTAAAGATATTTACAGTTCCAAGAAAAATGTATTTTCTTTAGAGGTCTTTCCACCAAAAAAGGATGATGACTTTCCAGTGCTTTTTAGTACTCTAGATGAACTTAAAAAATTAAAACTCGACTTTATTAGTATTACGTATGGAGCAGGAGGAAGTACTAGTAAAAGAACTCTGGATATTGCTTCCTATGTTCAAAACAAATGTAATATAGAAGCACTTGCTCACCTAACCTGTGTATCCTTAGATGAATACTCTTTTAGCAAATATTTCGACGAGCTAAAAACTAATCAAATCAACAATGTTTTAGCTCTCAGAGGTGATCGTCCAAAAGACATGACTGATGAAATTTTTTTTAACAGACCATATAAATATGCTATAGACCTTGTTAACCTTTTAAAGCAAAAATCAGGAACATGTATTGGCGGTGCTTGTTACCCAGAAGTACACCCTGAATCCCGTAATCAGGAGGAAGATTTATATTTCTTGAAATCCAAAGTAGAGGCAGGCGTAGACTTCTTGCTTACACAGCTGTTCTTCGATAATAATAAATTCTATAGCTTCTATGAGAAAACTAGAAACCAAGGCATAACTGTCCCAATTTCAGCGGGAATCATGCCTATTACAGCTCCAAGTCAAATACATACTATAGTTAATTTGTCCGGTGCATCAATACCAGAGGAGTTAAAAGCGATATTTACTAAATATGAGAACAATCCTGAGGACTTCAAAAAAGCAGGTATAGAATATGCTACTAAGCAAATATCCAATTTACTCAATTTCGGTGTTCAGGGCATACACCTTTACACACTTAACAAAGCCGATGTCAGCACTGCAATTTTTGAGAATCTGGGGTTGAGGTAATCAATAACCAATGGCACAGATATTAATTTATCCTGTGCCATTTTTTATGTTAAAATGATTTAAATAGGCTTCTTAGCATTTCTCTCTATAAAAATACAAAAACAATAAAAGCCCCGTTGCAACGGAGCTAATATTGAAATAAATAGGAGAAAATAAGATAAAAAAATCTATATCTAAATTATAACTGTCCTATGTTAATAATTTTTGATGATTCTATGAATTCTGTGTGAACTTTTGAATAATATTATCTATATATCTTAACAAAAACCCTTACACATTTATTAATTGCTTAGCCCCATACCTTGATGCGGTTAAAGCCCTCTTTTAGTCCTTGAAAAGGCCCTACCACAGACTTTTCTGCTCTAGGAGTTCCAGTATAATCGGTATCAATTACAATCTGATTACCGTTAGGATCATCAAATATGGCATCAACTATTCGTACTGTACCAAGTGTCTCAGTGGAAACAACTTTTGACGGTATGTCCAGCAATTCCTTTGCCACATTCATTTCAAGATATACTTCCTTACCCTCTTCAATAATTTTTACATTGGGATTAAAGGATTTGTCAGTATAGCTGTCCTGTTCACGGTTAAAGCCTTCAGCTCCGTTTAGATAAGCATTTGCAGATATATATACCGGCTGTTCAACTTTAATAAATAATTCATGGTCTCCAACACCTAGGCTGAGTATTTGAGCAACATACTCCTCATATGAGGCTGGATTAGCATTAAAGCCCGCAGTTCCACAGCTCTCAACACCTTCTCCACCAACGAAAATGTTGTTGAAAAAGCGGTCATCACCGCCATACACCACAGCCACACCTGCCGCTTCTGTGGTATGAGGGAAGTGATAAGGCGTAGCCCTATCCAGTACCTTGTTCAAATACATCTTGCCACAAGAGAGGTTATTGACATATGCTCCTCCTTGTGAAAAATTATCAAAAGAATAGTCCGAAGCAAAAATGTTGTTATCCACCAAATATGGACCATGGCTAACCTCTACCATCAAATCACGGTCATTATTGTAGTAGAGATTATTGTTTACACGTACACCCTGTGCCTGCCAATCAAGCCAAGTACCCAACGTACAGTTGTGAATTCGATTGTGATGTATCTTCACGTCAATTGGTGCATGAAGCTTTATGCCTGCTATTTCATAGCCGTAATACTCATGCTTAACTGCAATATTGTAAATATGGTTGTTGTAAATTTCGCTGAAGGCACAACCCATATGCCCTACAATACCATTTTGTCCACAGTCATAAATCACATTATTACGGATAATATGAGAACCAATCTTTTCCTTGCTCCAGCCAATCTTTAGTCCACGGAATACAGCTTCCATCTGATACTGATATCCTGGCTTCTGATGCCTTCTAGAACTGAGATTGTGGCCTGTAGACGCTTCTTTGCCAATACTGATAGCACTACATTTTGCATCGTGTATAATATTATTTTCAATAATCCAACCTTTACTCCAATTTGCACCTAAAAGCCCAGGCTGATCTGCTGTCGGAGGTGTCCAAGGGCATGCAGCTTGAGCCATTTCAAACCCTCTAACAGTAATGTAATTCATGCCTGTTTTTACTGGGTAAAAGCAGCATTTTCTCACATTTATTTCAACCAACTCTTTATTCGGATCAACACCGTGGAAATTTGCGTAAATAGTTGTATTTTCGTTATCCACTTCACAATACCACTGATATATCGTTTGCTCAGGATGCAGAATTTTTTCAAACTTTCCAGTCCACGGCATAACAACTATCCCAGTACGCTGGGTTGGATTCTTAACCTCTTCCAAAGAATGAGTTTCATAAAAAGAAACTCCATTTAAGTATACATCTCCAAGATGGAGGTAAATACCAGGCGTATAAAGCAGCCAATCACCTGTCAAGATCTCTTTGTAAGGATTGTAATCACCAAAGAAGGAATTTGAGAGAACCACTTTCCATACCGACCCCTCTAGCTTTTCCCAGCTCTGAATTCTCTCTGAACCCTTAATAACAACCTTTTCACCCACGGCTGCTTCATAAGTAATTCTACTCACATTGCTATAACCGCTATGATTAGGCTTTACCCATTCTCGATATTCACCTTCATGAACTATGACCTTATCCCCAGTCTCCGCAACTTCAGCTGCTTTAGAAATTGATCGAAAAGGATGTTCTTTGGTACCCTCTGCAAAATCGCAACCTGTAACCGCCACATGATATTCCTTTTTCATATGCACTCCTCCGTATAATTAGCCATTTTGGTAATTTGCAATCACTAGTTATTATTTTTCTAAAAATGAATTTTATCCGTCGACGTCTTGCTATATATGAATTTTAGCACATATTATTTTATAATACTTGTCAGATATTATTATTTTTTAGGCATATATTGCGTTTGAAAGGATACTTTTGATTTTTTATGAAGAGCTTATAATAATTACAATCAAATCCAATGTATTTAAAACATTACCATTTGTATCTCAATATATCATATTAAGATACAGTGTTATGTTACTTAAAAACATGGGATTTTAGTAATGTTACCAATAGCTGATTAGAACTTGCTGATTGGATAAGTAGCTTAAAAAATGCGAAGTTTAAGTAAATTAAAGATACAGCTTATGTAATTGTGCTGCAACTATTTTTTTAGTTTTCTAATTATTATTATCCCAAGTACTACCGCAATTGCGCCAAGTACAATATTAAAAACCAGCTTTAGGTCAAGCTGCTGTTTATTATTAACTGTAGATGTTTTCTTCGTGATTTCCTTAATGCTTAAAACATCATAGCCTTCCTTCAAAATTTGATCCTTGTAGTTTGAAATATCATAGTTCTTTGGTGCAATACTTTCGCTATTTCCGTATCTTAGTGTGTATTCATCTGCTACAGAGCCATCAAATACCAACTCATCAACTAGATATTTTACTTCAACTCCTAATATTTCTATAGGCTTATCATCTTTATTGTCTATTATAATTTCTGCTGTATCATTAGTTACTCTGTACTGTCCCAGTGATATGGTCAGGTCTTTATACTTTGTGTTTTCAAACTCCAAATTATAAAGCATTTTGGACTCAAAGCCATTAAAGGTAACCAACCTTTTAAACCTGCTATCTGTTTTAAGAGTAATTCTACTGAGCTTTAAATTTTTAAGATTATTTAACTTTACAACAGTTGTATTTTCCCTCTCCTCAGTGGTAAACTTAGGAGCAATTGAATCTGTAAAGTACTCTTGCTCTTGAATAACATTATTGTGTTCTAGCGTAACTTTATTAAATGAAATTTTCTCTAAATTATTTGATATTTTAAAACGGTAATGAGTGTATTTATTTATACCATCAAAAGCTACTTCTAGCTTTCTATTTCCATCAACATTATAAATGATATCCTCTTGAACTCTTTCCCATTTAATATTGTCATAGCTTCCGAAAATTTCAATTTCCTTTGCGAAATTTTTATTTTCAGTTTCCACTTTGATTAATGATGCTGTAACATCCTCATCTTGAGGCGTTTTTAGTGTATAATCAAAATAAAAATAATTGTCTTTTACAAAGGAATTAATTTCCTTCATTTCATAGACAGTATTAAGTATAAAGTCACTTTCCTCTGAGCCATTTATAAAATAAGGTATTGGTTCATTTTCCTTACTATACAGCTCTATATCTGCCATGTTCCCCTGTATATTATTATATATTTCAGAAGTAAGCCGTACTGACTTATATTTTTTATTTCCACTGTTTTCAATACTGGCACTATATGAAAAATCAATTGCATATATACCTGTATAGCTTAAAGTAAGCAATATCACTACACTAGCTATTATCCTTTTTATCATTAGAAATCACCCCACTTATTGTATCTATTCTCTTATTAAAATATTGGTAAACAAAGGAGATGGCAATTAAGGTAACACCAAACACAAAATATGATACTATTCTATAGCCTTGTGACAGGAAGGAAAGATCAATTATAAACAGCTTTGCTACGGCCAATATACACATTCCAAGCCCAAATCTCCGTATTAGTACATATCTCTTTATAAAGCCAAAGGTAATCCATGCAAGAGCAGTAATCAAATATATAATGCTTATTGCCGCGTTATTCATTTCAAGCTTAAATTGAGTTATCAAATTTTGTGTTAAAATTACTACAAAATAGAAGGATATTATTAGTGGATACCATTCTATTCCTAGCTTTTTTTCTGTAACAAGGGTCAATACTAAATCCCTTACCACTAAAATTGACAGCAAGGCTATAACTGCTAATTCTATTGTGCCAATTATGCTTATTGACAAAGGCACTTCATTCAAATGCCCTATTACCGGGGAATTGAAGTTTAAAACAAATAGTATTATTAAGCCCATAGCATAAATTATTGTAGATAGCACCTTCATAAACCTGTCTAAAAGAACTTTTATTCTTGGAATAATATATGCAAGTACAAAACTAACTAAAACAATGGCAGCAGTAATTAAATAATCCACGTCAAAGCTGCTGTGCACCAGCAACTCCGATAAAAGCTCACTTAATTTTATACCTATAATATACATTGAAAAAAACCATATGTTTATAGTAACAGCATACTTAAATAGCTTTATTTGTTTCCCTAGCAGGTTATTTTTATATATCAAGGCACCCATAATAACAATGCTTCCAACAGTAATAGATAAATATTTATAAACAAACAAAGAGCTGCTTATATTTGTCAAGTCAAATATGATAAATGCCAATAGACATAGCAAGGATACTATGGTACCAGTGCGTTTAAATGCTTTTATTTCTTTGAATATTCCGTAGGAAAGAATTGCAACACCTTCAACTAACCAGCCTAGTGACAGCCATACGCGTCCAAACTGGAATGGTATTATCATAACAACAAATGTAAGCCCTGTAATATAAAATAATGCCCTTGCTTTTTTTTCATTAGGCATAAGCTTCTCAACAAATCTGCCCAATGCTGTGTATACAACTGCAAAAGCAGCAGCAAGCATACCTGTATAATCCGATAAATTGACAGTATAAAATAAGGAATATAGAAACAATGCACTTATAACTGTATTTAATGCTAACAATACAATATCTGAGGTTTTAAAGCCTAGTTTTTTCTTAAGGGTTCCAACCACTGGAACAAGTGTATATATAGCAAATACAAAAGTGATATACAGAATTGTTATAATATCATCCAATAAAACAGGAGCACCATAGCTTCTTGCTTCAATCGTAATAGCAGCAATATAAAGAGAGCCTAAAACATTCAGCCAAAACCCAATATACGCTGTTATTCTCCACTTTTTATTTATTGATATAATAAGTGCTAAAACATTTAGTATAACGAAATATACCATTGCACCATATATCATAGATTTGCTTCCGGTAATTGAAAAAATGGGCAGATATCCACCTACCATTGCAAACGCCGAAATAGTTTGAGAATTATACCTCTGAGACAAAACAAAGGCTCCTGCTGTTATAAGAACACACAGCCCTAAAGCTGGGTACTTTGCGATAACCTCAAATTTGAAGAAGCTTAGTGCCAATGCCACATATAATATTGCAATACCGCCACTTGTAATACCCAGCGAAAAAACATTTGGTTTTTTGCGGTTGAGAATTTCCCCTGCTACTAGCAGAAGTCCCCCTATCATGAATGCAAAAATGCATTTTAGCACATCTGGCAATTTGAAATAGGTAAATTGTGACGCGGCAATTACACCAATGATTAGTAATAGAATACCCAACTTATTAATAATATTTAGTCCAATAAAGGATTCAATGTTATTCTGTTTTACACGTTCCTTTATTTCATGCTCTGTAACCTGTTCATTCCTAAGCTTTGCTAATTCAGCAATTCTAACCTCATCAAACGCTTTGGCATTTTTTTGAAGCTCTGCTCTAGCAGCTGTTACTTTGGCATTTAGCAGCTTTTGAAGCTCATCAATCCTGGTGTACATATCGTCTGAAATGTCTATTCTATTTTGTCTTAATATGCCAGCCATGTCATCAATCCTCTTTTTAACTGACATTTCATAGCTGGTTAATCGGTTTAGTTCACCTTGAATATTAGAGCTATAGTAAGCCTCTAATTTTTTAGTTGTAGAATTTAATATCTGAATTTTCTCATTATAAAGCTGTTCATATATAGCATTTCTCAGATTTTTGTTTTCTTCTGATATACTTAAATTGTCGTCTTTTTCTTTTTTTAGTGAGGCTTTACATTGTAAAAGCTCTGTCTTTAAGCTTTGATTTTCAGTTACCAAATCACTTGCTTCAATACGAGAAATTTCACGTTGCAAATCAGATAGAGTTTCCTTTTGTTTTGCAAGAAGGTTTTTTAAATTATCAACCATTAATATTAATTCTCCTCCAATATTCTCTTACTATATACAATACTATAGGAAAAGCCACTTAATGCTATGTTCATCAACGCTAATATCAGTATTTTAGTAACTGTAACATAGCATCACTACTGGTCTTTATTAATATATAATATTGTTTTTCGTGGTTTCAGCTAGTTTATGTAAGAAAGACTAGTATTTTAGCTTAATAGCTATATTATACAATAAATATTATTCTGTTAATACAGTAATGTGAGTAAAATACTCGCAAGTTTGATCAACTTATCCAATAAGAAGTATTATAGGTAGAAGAAAATTTTATTATTGGCTTGTTGCTATTACTTACCCCTGCTCTCTTTTGCGCATTTTTATTATTGATACCATTGTAATACCTAGTAAAATAATACCTACTAGAACTCCAAAAATAATTCTTAGGTCAATTCCATTTTGTTTTCCTGCACTGGATTCATTTGAGATATTTGAGTTGGAAGCAGTCGCATCGTTTGAAGCAGCTTTTTCAATTTCATTTGATGAATTATAAGTAGAAGGTCCACTAGGCTGTATATCTAAACCATCTGAAGAAGCTGATGCTATTGTAGAAATATCAGAAGACTGAGTATTATTTTCGTCAAATGCCTCTTCCTGTTCGGGAACTTTACATTTTATTGTTTTCTGTTTTGTTCTATCCAGCCAATCTGTTAATGTAAATGTAATAGTGTATTCAGTGCCAGGTATAAAATCTCTAACATAATAAGAAGTTATCCCTGATTCCGAAAAATCTTCAATTTTATCTCCATTTTCTGTATGACTAATAGTGAGTTGAGTATTTATAGGCTCTTCCCCAAGGATTTTACATTCAACATCGTAGTAGTCATACATCTTGTGAACTTCAATACTCTTAATGTTAGTATCTTCTTTATTTATTTTGTCAGATGGAATAAAACTTGCTATATATAAAGCTAATATTGAATTATATTCTTTAACAGCATTGTTATATAATGAAATCAATCCTTTTGTATCATTCTTGCTTGCTAATTGCTCAACTATGGTATAGCTATTCTTTTTCAAATAAATTTCTCTTTTTAATGGTTCATCAGAATATAAATAGAAATCAGGACTATAACGATAGGTATTATAGGTTACCTTAAGATTATATTTGGGTTCAAAGTCTTTTCGCTCCCAAACTAAAGTATTACCTTCAAATTTAAATCCTCCAGGGTTAAGCTTTTCAATCTGGTAAGGCTTTATATTTCCAAGCTTGAAGGTAACCTTCGCAGAACCTATCGTGTCCTTCCACATAGCTCCAGTTTCCAGTACATATCCACTAAACACATTGCCAATTGAGTCATAAGTGGGCGTGAAGTCATAGGTGTTGCGTATCGTAATCCTCTCATCTACTTCAAAAGGTACAGTGAAGGTAAAAAACTCACTGTATTCTTGCATATTTAAATGTTCTAAAGTATCTTTTTTAATACTCTTTTCACGGGTAACAGGCAATTTCTTTCCGTTTATAAAAGTTTTGAAATTTTTAACTTCAAGGTCTACTACATTTATGTTTTCATGATTCAAGCCTTCTAATTGTCCTGGAAAACCCATGTATACACTTTTCCTCTTACCTGTATTATGAAATACAAATATACACTCAACACTATTCTTCTCTAAATCCACAGTTATTTCTTCTGCTTCCATAATAACATCGTTTTCCTGCAATGGAAATACTCCATCAGGAGTTCTGCCAAGATTAGTATCATCGGCGTAAATAGGTGTAAAGACAAGCAACGTCAATACAAGTAATATAACTAATGATGTAACCAATTTTAATAAATTGCCTATGTTTAAACTCTGCATATTAACCTCCCACGCACCATTTGAGCATAAAAATTTGATAAAGTTTTCGTGGAGGTACGCAGCACCTTTTTACTGTTTCATACACATTCTACATGCTACCTCGCACGCCCCACTGGGCACAAAAATTTGGTAAAACTATATGTAAGAACATCTGAATATCTGAGATACACCATTACTAATTCAAGCAACTATTTCGGCAACAAACCATTGATAAGTTTGGACACCGATAGATTTTTTAGGTGGTAAAGTTGAGTTATTAACAAAACACCATATAGCAGCTGCATTTTATTAACAAAGTGCATTATTTTATTGAATACTTTATCTTATTGGCGGTCTTCCACCTAAATGGATTCCAAGGTCATTACGAATTTGAATCAGCTGTGAAACTTGTTTATCGCTGAGTTCATTGGCCTTACATATTATATTACCTGTGTACATTAGGACTGTTGCATAATATTCCAGTGACTCAAGCCTGTAATATGCTTCAAATACATCTTTACCCCATGTCAAGGCCCCATGGTTTGCAAGTAGTACCGCATTGTAAGAGTTACAAAAGGGCGCTATTGAATCAGGTACCTCTTGACTGCCTGGTGTAGCATATGGAGCTATGGGTACTGTACCAAGATTAACTATTGCCTCGGGTAGTATTGCTCTATCAAGTTCAATTCCAGCTATTGCAAAAGAAGTAGCTACTGGCGGATGAGCATGAGTTACTGCCATTACTGAAGAATTTTCCTTGTATACACGCAAATGCATTTTAAGCTCTGATGATGGTTTATTGTTTCCATATATAACTTCTCCATCCAAATTAACTTTTACAAGCATATCAGGAGTCATATAGCCCTTTGACACAAGAGTTGGCGATGTCCATAAAGTATTTGGACTAACCTTTATGCTTATGTTACCATCATTTGAAGCCACAAAACCTCTTATATACATTCTTTTTCCAATTTCAACTATAGCTTCCTTAGCCTCATAATCCGTTATGTATTGTAAATCATTCATTTTAGACATTATATAATATCTCCCTATTTTTTATTCTTTATATGTTAAAAGCTAATATTTGCATGTTAAGCTTTTTTTGCAGTTGCTTTTACTTTAAATATCTCTTTTAAAGATTCATTATAAGGAGCTTTAGCTATTCCATATTCAGTAATTATTGCAGTTATAAACTTCTCATCAGTTACATCAAATGCAGGATTATAGACATTAATATTCTCTGGAGCCATTCTTTTCTCATACCACTTATCAGTAACTTCTTCAGATTTGCGCTCCTCTATATGAATGTCCTTTCCTGTCTTACAGCTTAAATCAATAGTTGAAGTTGGTGCACAAACATAAAAGGGAATATTATAATTTTTTGCTAATATAGCTACACCTGAAGTACCTATTTTGTTTGCAGTATCTCCATTTGCTGCAACCCTGTCACAACCAACAAAAACTGCCTGTACCCAACCATTCTTCATAACCATTGAAGCCATGTTATCACATATAAGCGTTACATCTACACCTGCTTTGTTTAGTTCGTAGGCAGTTAATCTTGCACCCTGCAACAGCGGCCTTGTCTCATCAGCAAATACTTTAAAGTTATATCCCTTTTCATGTCCAATATATATTGGTGCAAGAGCAGTCCCATATTTCGCAGTCGCAAGCTGTCCTGCATTGCAATGCGTAAGTATTCCTATATTGGGTTCTAACAGTGTAAGTCCATTTTCGCCAATAGTTCTGCAAACCCAAATATCCTCTTCTTTTATTTCATTAGCTTCAATAAGTAAAGCAGCTTTTATATCTGCTATTGCTTTGCTTTTATTTCTTTTAACACACTCGTCCATTCTGTCTAAAGCCCAAAAAAGATTAACAGCCGTAGGTCTCGAGGATGCCAGATACGCTTTCAACTGAATGAATTCAGAGTAAAAACTGCTATAATCAGTGAGCATTATGTCCTTCGCTCCAAGATATATTCCATAAGCAGCAGCAACACCAATTGCAGGTGCTCCTCTTACCTTTAATTCATATATAGCATCCCAAATTTGTTTTTGAGTTTTTAACTTTATGTAAACAGTGTCAGCAGGTAACAGAGTTTGGTCAATAATTATCAATTCACTATTAGTAGCATCAAGTGTAACCGTTTCCATATCGTAGACCTGCTTTGTTTCATTATTCATTTTATCCTCCATTTTTAGCCCCTACCTTATCTAGGAAATATGCTTTCAACCTCAAGTATAGTGTTAACAAAATTCTCCCCTGAAATATAGTTTTCACGATTAACTATATATTTTTTTGCAATTGTTATACAAATACGTTCTGCTCGTATTCTGGCTTCTTCATTCTCGATAGATGTAATATCTTTAACATGTGCCATTCCCACTATACGCCGACATAGTTCAAGTCCTGCAACTGCAGCAGTATCCTGTAATACTGTTTTTAAATACCACTCATCAAAGCCAGAAACTTTAGCTGAAATCTCTGTAGCACCTTCTCTCAACAATATAAGAAATTTTTCGTTAAAAATATTTATTATTTCAGTAATAGTTTTCTCAATCCACTTCTTGAAGGTTATACGTTCCTGATCCTTCTGCCTTTTCGCATCAGCATTAGCCCATGCAAATATTAAATTTGCTATTATATTTCCAACATCGTAGCCTATTGGTCCATAAAAGGCAAATTCAGGATCTATTACCTTGATTGAGTTTTCATTTATAAATATAGAACCAGTGTGCAAATCACCATGGAGCAATGCCTGAGCCTTAGTCATAAAATCAAATTTTAGTTTTGAAACCTCCAATTTAAGCTCATCATCCTCATATAGTTCCTTCTTAACCCATTCTAAATTTGGAGGATAAACATCATTACGGTGCTTATAGTCATTGTAAGGTTCGGTATATACCAAATCTTCAGTTATCTCGCATAATTCAGGATTTATATATCTTTTTACAAGCTCTTTCTTTTTCTGATGGTCTAAAAACACATCGGTAGTTAAAAGTAATGTGTTTACCATAAAAGTAGTTATTTGATCTGAAAAACTTGGAAATATTTTGTGTTGTAATAGTGCTTGTCGCATAATAGTATAGTCCGATAAATCCTCCATAGAGCAGCAACTCATTATGTTATCGTATTTATATACTACCGGCACAAGGCCCTCCGCTAGTTCCCCCTCAAATTCAAGCAATTCAGCTTCAATTCTGTTACGATCAGTTGAAAGCTTAAAGTCACTAGAAATTCGTGCTGTATCCCCTGCTTGTTTTATTATCACTGAGGCATTAGAATTTTTGTCCCATACGCGAAAAACATAGTTTAAATTTCCATCTCCTATTTCTTTGCTTTCCAATTCTGCATCAACATTAAATATGCTTAGTTTTTCCAAAGCATACTCCTTTGCATCACATGAATTCATCAAGAAATATTTATCAAATTTTGACATAATATATCCATCCATGCTATACCTGCATAAACTCCATAATAGTATCGGCATGGATAATCCCCCTATTCATTTTAGTTTTTTAACCCTGTTGCCATAATTAGAAATGTTTTTACTTTTTGATGTAAGTTAGCTAAGATTAGTGATAATTAGTCTAATTAATTACCATTTTAAATTTATTCTACCATATTTATTTTATATTTCCAGTATATATATCAAAATGTTGCTGTAAAAATAAATGTATTAACTTTATATCAACTTTTCCAGCTAAAAAATTGTAAGTGTTCATACATATCAATGGAAAGTTGGATTAGAAACAATTGCAGAAAATAAACCATTACTAATTTCTTGCAATTATTTTCCAACAAACCATAGATAAGTTTGAACACTCATAGACTGAGTTAAAAATTTATATTAAATGGCTGAAAGTAACCAACTTAGCTATTTTTCTAGTTGAAGAATGTCTATATAGAAGGAGGATATAGGGTAAAATTTAGTCATTTATAGTACAAGGCTTTAATCCTCAATATAAAAGTATATTTTATAGGTAAGAGTTGTTTTATTATCCTCTGCTGTTACAACCACCTTTGCTGTACCCGGTATATTAGCTGCCTGAGTTATTTCTACTTTTGCATTTGCATCAACTGCAGCAGCTGTTACTATGGGAATACTATCCTTAGCTTGAAGTTTTACTCTATAATAAGTAGTATCAGCATCAAAATTATCTATCGTTTTCCCCATATATTTCAACTTTTTAAGTTTTGCATCATTACTAGTTTTAACTTGAAAATAAATCTTATATGTCATAGTGGTTCTACCGTCTTCTGCTATTACAACAACAGTTGCATTTCCCGTTAACTTATCGGGCTGTGTAATAATAACTTTTGCTTCAGAATCACTTGTTTTGGCTGTTACTTTAGGAATAGTTTCTGTACCTTCTGGTAGTACTACATTATATACACTTACATTTTTTTGAAAACCCTGTACGCTAATGTCATTATATTTCAAGGTGCTCAGGGTAGCATCATTACTTACGCCATCAGAATCACCTACCACTACCTTATCAGTTTTATTTGAGTCGTCAACAGCTACTTTTTCATATCTCTCAACTATCTTCAATAATAGTGAAGCTGCTTCTGCTCTCGTCAAGGAGCCTTGGGCATTAAATTTTCCGTTAGAGCCCACCATAATATTGTTAGCATATGCAGTATAAACATAACTTCTCAAATTCTTTGAAATACTATCATAATCAGAAAATGTACGTTTTAGTACATTATCATTACTTACCACCGATAAACCTAGTGCTTTTACTAATGCAACTGCCATATCTTCACGCACAGAACTCTTACTGCCATAGAAATACATCTTCCCATTTTCAGACTTATAGCCTGTCAGATATATCTTTGCTGCCTCAACTGCTTTATAATCCCAATTTGTTACAGGTATGTCTTCAAAGGTTTGATTAGTACTTGTCGTAGACAAATTAAGTGCCTTAGTCAGCATCGATGCAAATTGTGAGCGTGTGACACTTTCATTTGGTTTAAAGGATTTATCAGAATATCCAGAAATAATTCCGCGGTTATTGAGCTCTATTATAGCGTTATATGCCCAGTGTTTACCGTCAACATCTGTAAATCTGCTATCGTTATCATTACCAGTTGTAAAAGACATACAAAATGATTCTATTATAGCCCCTTTATTATCTTTTAAATTGTATACATATAGCTTGTAAGAGGTATTTTCATTCAATTTGTTCTTTGGTTTTATTACAAGCTTATCGCTGTCACTTGTTTTTATATCAATATTGATTTTTCTGTTTGAGCTGTCAATTAAATATATTTGTGTTTCCTGCTGTGATGATCTGTATGAAATACTACCAGAAAATTTTAGTGTAATAGATGTGTCAGTATTAACAGAAGATTGCCCTTCATCAGGTGAACTAGCTGTTAAAGCTACATTAGAGTATATTGGTTTGCTTTGCTGCCAGCCCATATTATAATAGTTTCCATATACAGTCATAACTGACGCTGCATATACTCCAAAAATGCATATAAGCATAATTGGAAATACCGTTACCAATGAGAAAATTTTAATTGCTTTTTTTTTCAAGTTAATCATCCTTTCCAAAATGTTGTTTGTTTACATATCCATATTATTCCATTTATAGCAAAAAAACCATTTCAGATCCATTTCAAGTTTGTAACAACATTTTGTAAATTAGATGACATAGCAAAGTCAGTATGTAATTTTGTATTCCCTTATCCCACAATTGTAAAAGTATGGGATAAGGGTTGACACCATATATTTAAAGCTTAAATCAAATTATTAATCATCATCTTTTTTAGAGCGTTTCCTTCTAGACAAGGATAAGCCTCCAAATCCGCTGATGATTGCAATGTAAAAGCCGAAATCATACCACCAGCCTGTATTTGAAACTTCATATACCCTTATGCTTTCATCAAAAAATCCTATAATAAGTGAAATTGGTGATATCCAACCATGCCAGATGCCCCAAAAGAAGCCTGCTGGCTCATCTGCCGTATATGTTCCATCACCAGGAATACAGCCGGTCAATGTTAATAACAACGAAGCAATGATAATGGTTAAAAATAATATTTTCTTTTTCATCAATAAACCTCCTCATACAAAGTTTAAAAACTCATATTTGTAATAGCACAAACACAACTATGGTATCTGATTTATTTGCATAGCTCGTATAATTTCAAATAAATCTATTATCATGATATGAATTATTTAACAAAATATTGAGCTAAAATCTATATTATATATTTTTAGTTACTGTTCAGCCAATTTATACAAGTTATTAACTCAGTATATGAGTGTTCAAACTTATCAATGGTTTGCTTACAAATAGCTAAAAGTATATTGAATTGTCTCAAAATAATATTCAAGACATACCAACCACATTATTGTGTAACATTGGCTATAAAGGTGGTTTCATTGTCTATTTCATTAAACTCATATATTAAATCAGTAGAATCTACTCTAAATAATACCGTATGATTTCCAGGAGTGTTGAAAGTATAATCAAAACCGCAGTCATTGTTTGTAGAAGTTCTGGCAGGAATTCCAGTATGACTGTATGCAGATACAAGCTGACCGTCTACAAACCAGTTGACGTTAAAAGCACTGGTAGGTGCACCACCATCATTTCTAATACCACATAAGAAAGTTACTCTCTGTCCAACATTTATGTACTGTACCTGAGAAGTTGTTATCATAGTTGGCACAAGATCTGGAGGTAGTATTGTAATTGTAAAAGATGCCATATTGTTGTTTATATTTGATTCACCTAGTTTATTGTCAGGGTCAATTTTAAAGGTTATAGTATAAGTACCTGGAGCACTGAAAGAATAATTGAGCTTGTTTTTTTCATCGAATACAGTACTGTATGCTGGAACTGCTGCATATCCATTACGGGCAACATGAGTACCATTTACATACCAATCAGCATAAAAATTAGATGCATCCACACCTCCGTTATTTTTTATCCCACAATCAAAGGTTATAGGCTGTCCAACCTTAATGTTTGTAGTAGCAGATGCAGTAATTCCTGTTGGAGATAGCTCAGTAGGATTTACTGTTATTAAAATTGATACTTGGTTATTATTTTCATTTGATTCACCAACAGCGTTGTCTGCATCAACCTGGTAGGTTATAGTATAAGTTCCAGTAGAATTAAAGGTATACTCAAACTGACTATTCCCATTCATAACTGTTGTGCTTGCAGGAACATTGGCATGTGAGCCGTAACCAGACTGAATATTGTTAACAAGCCACTTAACTGCAAATGCTCCTGAATCAGCAGCACCATTGTTTTTAACACCACTGTCAAAGGTTATACGCTGACCTTTCTTGATATTTGTAGTTGCGGAAGCAGTTATTGCCGTTGGCTCAAGGTCTGGTGACGGGGATACTACTATTACTTTTGTTTCTGAAAAGTTATTAATCTCATTAGACTCAGTTATTTGGCGATTGCAATCTACCTCAACAGACACTGTATAGGTTCCTGCTTTTGGGAAAACATAAAGTAGTGAAGCGTTATCATCCAACCGCGATTTTCCTGCTGCTATACCAAGATGAGAATTCCTACTGACTTCAACACCATTAACAGACCATTTAACATAAAAGCTTCCCGAGTTTGCAGTACCTGCGTTTTGAACCAATAAGTCAAAACATACTAAATTTCCAGCCATAGTAGTACCAACGTATGAAATATTTTTTGGTCTTAAGTCTGGCTTGGGTTTTACTTCTACAATAGATGAACTTGCTGCAAATACAGGTATGCTTGTGCATATCATTAATAAAAAAAGCACTGCATAAAGTATAGTTGACCTAATTAAATGATTTGCTTTTAAAAATTTTTTTGACATATAATGACTCCTTTAAACATTTTATTTTAACCATTTAGCCAAAACAATGTTTTATTCGACTAAATAGCAACTAAATTATACCATAAATTTATAGTTATATAATAAATAGTATAAAATAATAAAATATTTAAACTTGCCCAAATTATAAAATATAAGTTATAAGTAACCTAACAATTTTTATCAAATAAAATTCTTATAATCCTTCCAATTCCTTATCAGAAGCTCCGGAGTATCTAACCCATATGGACAATGATTCTTGCAATGATTGCAATTTATGCAGTCATCTATTCTTTTCATTTTCTCCTGCCATTCTTTATTTAAATAAACTGATGTGGGAGCTCTTCTTATCATAAGTGACATTCTTGCCGAGGTTGGAATATCAATATTTGCTGGGCATGGCAAACAATAGCCGCAGCCTCTGCAAAACTCTGTACATAGCTCCTTTTTATCATTCTCAATAACAGCCGAAAGCTCTTGATTCAGAGCAGGAGGATTGTCAATATATGATATAAATTCATCAAGTTCCTTTTCCCTTTGTATACCCCAAATTGGCAAAACATTATCATACTGTGCCAAATATGCATATGCAGCCGCCGAATTAGAAATAAGCCCACCAGACATAGCTTTCATGGCAATAAACCCGATTCCGTTTACTTTACATTTGTTTACCAGCTCTATTTCCTCATCTGTTGCCAAATAGCTGAAAGGATATTGAATTGTCTCGTATAAACCAGAATCTGCTGCTTCTAATGCAATTTTAATTCTATGGTTTGTAATACCAATATGACGAATCATGCCTTTGTACTTGGCTTCTAACATGGCCTCATACAACCCTGTACCATCACCAGGTTTAGGACAAAAACTGGGATTGTGAAATTGATAAATATCTAAGTAATCTGTTTTCAGCAAGCTTAGCGAGGTGTTTAATTGTTCCCAAAAGCCCGTTACATTATCAGTCATTGTTTTTGATGCAATATATATTTTTTCACGAACATGGCTGAGAGCATATCCTATTTTTTCTTCACTATCAGTATAAAATCTAGCTGTATCATAGAAATTAATACCGCTGTTATATGCTTTTGTTAGTAAAAGCTTTGCCTCTTCTTTGCTGATACGCTGTATAGGAAGTGCGCCGAAGCCGTTTTTATTAACGCTGATTCCAGTTTTGCCTAATAATACTTGTGACATAATTGTTTGTTCCTTTCTAAATCGTTTGTTTTAATGTTGTAATTAACTATACTTCACTAATTAAGAATATTTTAAATGTAAAAATCAAAAATATAATCAAAAATCTATAATTAAGAAGCGGTATATCGAAACTTATTTAAGAATTCATATCAGAGATATAACTTATTTTATTAATTATAACAAATTTATTAAATAAAAAGAATAAAACCCAAGTCCTCAATTTAATTAACCATTAAATCACTGAACTTGGGTTAAATAATAAATTTTCTATTCCATATATATTACCAATCTTCTAATAAATCTTAGCATAATAATGCAAAACTTATATAAAGTATTTTTTACTTTCCTGTCCATATAGGAGCAGTAACCGCAATGTCACCATCTGTTTCAGTGATTCTTACATAATAGTACTTATATTTTGAAGCCAGTTGTGGATTACAACTTACAGAGTTGGAGGAGAAAGTTTTTGATGCTGAAACTATGCCACCATCAGAAATTAATTCAATTTTACGGATGGTATCGCTTGTTTCTGAATCGGTTCCTGTGATAGATATATTCAAGACTGATGGATTCAATAACGTCGAACCCATTATGCTACTATTTATAGAGTATGAAACTTCAAGGTCTTTATCCTCGCTTGCATATACACGCAGATTTCTAATAGCATCGAAGACATTTGCTCTTGTCAGACTTGGAGCTAATATTACTGTCCTACAGTCATTTGAAGTCCCCCAATTTGTACCGTGATTGTCCTGATTATTAGATGGTGCCACATGCCAACCTTTGTCAAGCGCTGTTGTATAGTAACTGTAGCTTGGGAAATATGAACTGCTTCCAGGAGCACCTGTTCCATTTGCAACTTCAATCAGCTTTATTGCATTATCAGCAGAAGCACTATAGGAACCAAAATTATTAAAATCACCAAATGCTGTTCCGGGATGGTTCCATTGTGATATCGAACCTGTATCTGCTGCTATTTTATTGTAATATGTTTGAAGATTCATGCCTGAAGTTAGTCTGGACTCAAACCAATCAGTATTAAAGGTATTTATATGACCTGTTCCGTTACTCCATGTCATTTCAAACCCTGCTATAAGAATCTCTCATAAAAGTGTCACCTCTTAAATTTATATTA
Organism: Bacillota bacterium; assembly: GCA_023416275.1. Taxonomy (GTDB): domain Bacteria; phylum Bacillota; class Clostridia; order Acetivibrionales; family DSM-1351; genus Ruminiclostridium. The sequence goes on from JAEZIB010000133.1 coordinate 20,782, forward strand.
GTGAGCCTTAATTAAACCATATCGGTGCAGTATAAGCCCTATCGTTATTATCATTTACTTCTATACAGTAGACTCTCAAGTAGCATCCAGGCTCAACAGCTATATTTGTTGTAATTGAACTGCTACCAGCACTGACAGTTGTAGAATATACCAGCTGTTCAGAAGTCCAGCCCTCTTTTCCTTTCATTACATATATATTAAGCCCATCAGTACTATCGGTATAAGATAGGTTTACTTCTACAATTCCGCTTCCCATTGAAACTGTATCGCCCATCCATGACCATGTGGACGTTCCAGCTTTTCTTGCCCAAAATGCCAAACCTGGGTAAGTTGTTACATATTGATGACCCTGCTGTAAATTATCTTTGATATTTGTCTGTGTTAAATAATCTGCATATACAACTGTATAACATTCTCCAAAGTGATTGGATGATTCAGTATCGCTGCCTGCAAAAGGAAAAACTTTTTCACCTTTCAATAAGCGTTGCTCAACCCACCTTGTTGTTGATCCATTATTTGTATCGCTCCAGCCTCCATTCAATATCTCCATACCTGTCTCCCCATGAGTATACGGATAGGTATCTATATTGAAATTCCAGGCCTCTAGCAAGCCGGTACCCCAATTAGCGTGATTAATAGTAACTAAACCTCCAGACTGCTTAATATTATTAATTCCTTGCTGTGAATCAGGTGATGATGCCTTTCTAAAAATATCTGTCGAGCATGGAACAAAGGTATTATTCATTATTCCATTATAGTGACATGTATCATACGCTTTAGAATTGTTGACAAGTTCTGCACATGAGAGTTCTTCGCCGTATAAAAACGCAAAGGTGTTGTCTGACAGTGAAGTTACAGTATTCTTTTGAGTATTAAACTCACTAGAATCAAGGCAATACGCATGGTCTGTCAGTGTAAGCCAATCTAAGCCTGCTACCATTGCAAGTGATTTCAATTCTGATATAGTATAAATGCCATCTCCAAAATAATAATCCCATGTATATGTACTATGTGAATGTGTATCTCCAAAATACCAGTCACTATGATGTGCACTTGGTGCTACTGGAGGTCGTTGCAATGTACGACTAGCTTGTACAGTTACCTCATCAGAAATGATTATTGCTTTATCATCTGCTACACTTTCACCTTCCAAATTTAAAGACAATTTTATAGTTCCTTTATCTAAAATTTCTTTAGCCATATCAGCATCTACGTTAAACCTTATATATTTTGTACCTTTTTTTAGCTTTTCATATTGAGATTTTAATGTTTTATTCTCAGCATCAGAAAGTGAATTTTTTTTGCCTCTCAGTTTGCTAACAGTTTGTAAAGCATCTCCGCTTGCTTCAATTTCTTCCGCCAAATCACTCTTATATTCTCTCCCATTCCATTTCCATTTTGCACTATTTACAAAGATTTTGCCATTATCCCTAGTATTTGTTACAACCGCAATAATAGGGAAAGATACCGCTTTACATATTACAGGTGGAATAATAAGAGACAATTCCACATCATTAGAATTTGATGCTGCCACTGAAACACCAGAATTGAGTAATATCATTATTATTAATGCAAAACTTAAAAAACATGAAATACTACGCTTCATATTAAATAACACCTCCTAGTTTATTTTTTAAAGCCTTTTATGATTTAAATGATACAGAATAAACGTTAACAAATTATTATACTTTTGTTATATTTTGTATTTGTATATGTTAAAAAAAGTAATGCTTCAAACACTGAGTTTGCATAAGTTTACCATAAAATTAGCATGTATTAAGTATTTTAAAAACCAAATAAAAACTAGAATATTTTCCACTCATCCCTAATATTATTGTAATAAATAAACTTTTACTCATAGATGTGCTTTTTGACTGTTTTTTCAATTTTTATATTATTTGTTATCAAGTTTTGATAGCTTCTAGAATGTGTTTATAGCCTTATTTTTTAGACAAATTGGCTATTAAGGAGATATAGACATGACTGAAAAAACAAAAAAATTTATTGCAGGCTTTTTTAACAAATTAGCCTATGAGGCATTAAGATATCAGCTTGCAATTTTCTTGGCAGGTATTACAGGTGTTATAACTCATGCCTTTGCAACAAATAATAAATACCTAGTTCCCTATGCTGTTATACTCTCATTTTCAGCTGCTTTTGGAATTGGTTTTTTCAGCATTTATATATATAAATTTCACAACCCTTTATATAAAATATACTTAAAATCTGATTTTAATTATATAATTTTAAAAAAACATTGCACATATCAATATAAAAGCTATAGAGTAATGGAATTTAAAAAAAGAATTAAAATTAAGGTAATTGGTAAAAATATTGATAGATACTATGATAAGTATAATTGGACCGGCTATGGAAAAGTCAGTATTACAAGTAATGTTAAAGACCATAAAATACTAATGACGGCTAAACGTGATGCTTTTCAGCAATTTGAGGTTTATTTCGGAAAGAGCTATAAAAAAGGTGAAACAGTTGAATTCTGCATCACCTACACCTTTGAGGACTATGAAGAAAAAGCTATTCCCATTCTATCAACTACAATTGTAAATCCAACTTATGATTTGACACTAAAGGTAATACTTCCAAAATCCTTTGGTGTAGTTAAAGCTTATTACGAGTCCTTTCCGTGTATAGACAGCCGATTACCTTTAGAAAGCGGAGTACTTATCTTTGACGATAATAGTGTAGAAGACAGCAATACAGCAGCTGTAGAATGGTCAATACAAAAGCCTCTTATGTTGCTTGTTTATTCCATTAAATGGGATATGCCAACCAATTAATATTTTTTTATTAACAGTACTTATATTGTAACTTATTAAAGGGAAAGATTATATTATAAACTAAAGCAAAGATTTTTATAAAAACGAAGGGTGAGATTATGAACGATTAGAATAAAAAATAATTAGCAACCGTCTTGATATTTTCCAATTTTTGCAGTGGCATTATACTCTGCAAAGTAGGAATAATCAAGACGGTTGCTTTATTATTATTACTCAAAAGAATTTTTTGTTCCAAGCAAATATTTCTTCAATATTGCATAGTCTATTGCATTAACAGCTTTGTCATTATTAACATCTGCTCTAATTAAGCTTTCCGAATCCAATTCGGAAGACCCCAGCAAGTACTTTTTCAAAATAGCGAAATCAATAGCATCAATGCTTCCACTATTGTCTATGTCACCCACTTTAGAACCAGATTCAATTACAAGAGCTTCTTTTCCATATACCAGCTGTCCCTTGATATAAGCAGTGATTTTTTCATTATTTCCATAGGTGCTTTCCATTTCAGTATTACATGAATAATCATTTGCATGGTCATAATCTGACAAGCCATCTATCCTAAAAGGTATATCTCCTGTGCTTGCACCTGGAGCAAGCTTACCAGCATCAGATGTAAATGAAATTTCACAGTAGGTGTCAGCATTCTCAACAGGAGTATCTATACTGTAGCAATTACCTATCACATTTTCAGTTCCACAAGGAGCATATTCACAGGTAAATAAATTCTGCTCGCTTCCATCACAGGTAAACCAATATCTAAGCTTTACATCCGATAAATTTACAGGAACAGTTCCATTATTTACTATACTAACAGTAGACCTAATTGTATTTGTAAGGCTATGGGCTGCACCAAACTTATATAAAACTTTAACTGAAGGTGGCGATGTATCTGGATTTTCATTAGGATTTGTTGGATCAAGTTTTGGAGCTTCCTCTCCAAATACTAGCTCTCCATTCATATATACAGGAACATTTTTAGTTAATACATATTCGCCGGTAAGACCCTTCCTACTCCAGTCATTAGTTGGATCCCAGTGGGTCATATAATTTGAATCCTGCTTTGCTGTTAACGTAAATGCCAACTCCCTGTCCCCATATATTTCTCTGCCGCTCCAATCAAATTCATAATAGTAGGTTCCAGCATCATCCCACTTTATAGGGCCTTTATAGGTAATAGGCTCCTGCTGCAATGAAATCTGCTCATCATATGCAATACACATTTCAACATCCTTTATAGTCTGCCCACAAGCCAGCAATTCACTTATGTTAAAGAAATATCTTGCCTTCATGCCTGTTTCATAATGTGGTGGCTGGCTCGACTCATTGTGTAATTTAATAACAACCTGTGAGCTTTCCTTTATCTCTCTTTCTACACGCGCCTCACAATAGTAATCATCAACCTTTGGTTCTTTTGGCGGAAAATTAGGTATTACCTGCTGACCCTCACCGTAGTATTTATACAATCCTGCACATGCACCAACAAATGCAGCATTATAGTCAACAGCAACCTCATTGTAAACGAAATCAGTTGTTACATCCTGGTGATAATCCTCTTTATCAGGTCCGCCAGCCAGCGCTCCCCACAAGATATGTCTGTGTTCCACAGGATCTAACATGCTTAATGTTTTCGATCCATGAGCTGCTCTGTGATGCGGATGCTTTACAAAAGGTAAACCTTGCTCATAACCATATCCAACTATGTATGAATACCCCATAGGATTTCTTCCCATAAGATATTCCATCTGATTCTTCGCCCATGCTCCCATATCTGTTCTATCAGGGTGGTGCTGCATATAAACAAGAGCACATAATTGAACTGCTGTATTATAACGTGCAGAACCCCATCCATTTATCATTGTATATCCTGCTGGAGAGGTTGAAGTATATCCATTGTCGTTTGCTTCCTTATGCTTTGCCATACCACCAGACAAATACTCTACATTCCAACGAGCAATATAGTCATATAACTCATTTTCTGGAAATAATGTATTTAGCTCTATAAACACTCCGCCCCATACAGCATCCCAACAGTGACACCACGTATTGAACCACATATTTGTGTTAAAGGTATCTGGTATAATCCTTTTCAAATATCCAGTATAATATTTGCCGTCTTCTGAAACAGACATAATATCATTTATATAGTCCATGTTACCAGTACAAGCATACAGCCACACTGCTGCCCAAGCCATTTCATCATCGTCATATGCTGAAGTATAGTAACCATCACCCTTTGACATTCCTCTGTTTTCTTTTGCAAATTTATACATAGCCTTTGCAACAGTCAAACACTTTTCTGCATATTCAGGCTCATCCTCTTTAAAATTCAAATAGGATGTAGCAAGTGCCGCAGCGGTACTACCGCAAACATCACTACCTGGAGATTCAACTGTAGCAAAGTCTGCAGGCCTTGGAATATTATCAGGATATAGTTCAGGTGGTCCCCAATAGGAATGGTCTAAGTCACCTTCACCAACCATATAACAGAAAGCAATCAAATCTCCATTTTCATCAAGAAATGAGCAACGTAAAAAAGTATCAGTAAAGGTCTTTAAAATATCAATCATATGTTCCTCTTGCCCTGATTTTTTGAAGGCATCTCTGAATTCATAAAAACCCCATCCAAGAGTACCAGCAGTATAGCTCTGAGGCAATCCAAACCTTACATGGTCTCCTGCATCATGGAAGCCGCCATGTACATCTACTGTTCCATCTCCATCTGGGTCGAGTATTTTTCTATTCTTTTCAATGAATTCCGCGGAAAGAGAAGTGTTTTCAAGTGGAATATTGCAATCTCCTACATGGCAATCGCCTCTCCATTCAATTTTACCTCCTGAAATTCCTGGTCCGCATTTTTCAGCATCATAGAAGTAAATTGATTTCTGAAGGGCTTCAGCGAAATTGAAATAATCATAATTTTCCCAACCTTCAGCTGGCGTAAATTTCGATTTTGAAGTTGCATCAGCAGTAGCAGATGTCGATGTCTCCGCTGAAGTTACTTCTTCTTTGGCAGATATACCACTTGTTATAAAAAACTGTCCTGCAATTATTGAAACAATCAATAGCCTAGATAGAATACTTTTATGCTTTTTAACCCCTCTTTTTTTATCTCTTTTAATACTATACAACTCAACTACCTCCTTTTGTAACAATTTAGTAATTTATTTAAATATTAAATACATTTTAAATATCCGATTCTCCATTAAGCCACTGCTGAACGTCACTGATATACAGTGTTTAGTTACGAGCGGTGTTAAAAACCGTACCCTATCCTGTTTAATTTGTTATTCGAATAAGAGTACGGTTTTTATTATTTTGTTTTAATTTTGTTGTTCCGTTAATCATTAAAATGGATAACATCTTTCTTGGTTAATGAATTATTCCTCCACCAAGAAGAGCTATTCTAAATAACGCAAAGTCAATTGCATCAACAGCTTTATCCTTATTAAAATCTGCATTTGCAAAAGCTTTAGAATCCAGTTCAATACTCCCCAGTAAATACCTTTTCATCATAGCATAATCTATTGCGTCAATGCTTCCGTTACAGTCTAAGTCACCGAGTGTAACTTCAGTTTCGATTTCAACAGGTTCTACTCCATATTTGAGTTCACCCTTGATATAACCTGTGATTTTATCGTTATCACCAAGAGTAGACATTTTTGAGTTGTAAGAATAGTCATTTGTTTTGTCATAATCTGATGCCCCATCAATTCTGAAAGGTATATCTCCTGTACTTCCACCTGCTGCAAGTACACCTGCTTTATCAGCAAAGGAAATTTCACAATAAGTGTCCGCATTTGTTACTGGATTATCTATACTGAAGCAATTTCCCAGTACATTTTCGTTTCCGCAAACAGCGTAATCACATACGAATGTATTTTGTGAATTGCCATCATTTGTAAACCAATAGCGGACCTTAACATCTGATAATTTAACAGGAACAGTTCCAGTATTCTTTATATTGATGGTAGATCTCAAGGTATTCTTTGTCAAATCCACTTCCCCTGTTTTGTATTGAACTTTAATTGAAGGTGGAGAAGTATCTGGATTATCACCGGGGTCTTGTGGCTCAAGCTTTGGAGCTTCTTTTCCATAAACTAATTTACCATCTAGATATACAGGTACTTTTTCGGTCACTGCATATGTAGTTGTAAGACCCTCTTTACTGTAATCATTTGATGAATCCCAGTGAGTCAAGTAGTTTTTATCCTGTTTTACTCTGAATGAGATTTGAAGCTCTCTGTCCCCATAAATATTACTTCCACTCCAATCGAATTCAAAATAGTAGGTTCCTGCTTCATCCCACTTGAAAGGTCCTCTTAACTTTATAGGATCCTGTTGCATGGAAATCTGCTCATCATATTCAACAGAGAATATTACATCATCAATAGATTGTTCATTTTTGAAAAGTTCATCAATATTGAAGAAGTATTTTGCCATCATTCCTGTTTCATAATGAGGAGGCTGGCTAGACTCGTTATGAATCTTTAATACTACTTGAGTACTATCTACAGTTTCTCTTGCAACTTTTGCCTCACAATAGTAGTCATCAGTTCTTGTCTCCAATGGTGGGAAGTTTGCTATCGGCTCATGTCCCTGGCCATAGTAATGATACAGTCCAGCACAAGCACCAACAAATGCAGCATTATAATCAACTGCTACTTCGTTATAAGCGTACTCAGTTGTCGAATCTATATGATAATCATTTAAGTCTGGTCCGCCTGACAATGCTCCCCATAAAATATGTCTGTGCTCCTCAGGATCATTCATACTATTTGTTTTTGATCCATGAGCTGCCCTGTGGTGTGGGTGAGAAGCAAATTTCAATCCCTGCTCATAGCCATAGCCTACAATATATGAGTATCCCATAGGATTTCTTCCCATTAGGTATTCCATCGCACCCTTTGCCCACTCACCAAAGTCAGTTCTTTCTGGATGGTTTTTCATATATACAAGTGCAGATAATTGAGCTGCTGCATTGTAACGGGCAGAACCCCAACCGTTTATCATTGTATATCCTGCCGGAGATGTTTTATAGTAGTTCTTATCTTTGGTATCTTCATGTGGGCATTTACCACCTGATAAATATTCCACATTCCATCTTGCAATAAAGTCAAAAAGCTCATCTTCTGGGAATAACTGATTCAGCTTCAGGAATGTTCCTCCCCATACTGCATCCCAACAATGTACCCATGAATTGTACCATATATTTTGCTTGAAGGTTTCAGGAATTATCCTCTTCATATATCCAACATAGTTTCCTGTTTCATCAACTGCAGTTATATCATCTATATAGTCCATATTACCAGTACACTCATATAACCAAGCAGCAGCCCAAGCCAGCTCATCCTCATCATAATCTGAGGTATAATAACCGTCACCCTTGTGTTTTCCTCTGTATTGCACTGCAAAATCATACATTGCCTCTGCAACAGTTAAACATTTCTCTGCATATTCAGGATCTTCATCCTTGAAATTCATATATGATGTAGCAAGTGCAGTAGCTGTACTAGCACAAACATCACTACCTGGAGAATCAGCAGTTGCAAAATCAGCAGGTCTGGTCTTTGCATATTCTTCAGGATAAAGCTCTGGTGGTCCCCAGTAGCAATGGTCAACATCACCTTCACCTACCATATAACAAAATGCAATCAATTTACCATTCTCATCAAGGAAGGAGCAACGTAAAAATGTATCGGTAAAATACCTTAATATTTCTATCATATGCTCTTCTTCACCAATTGCTTTGTAGGCTTCTCTGAATTCATTAAAGCCCCATCCTAATGTAGCAGCAGCATAACTCTGAGGAAGACCAAATCTAACATGGTCTCCGGCATCGTGAAAACCGCCGTGTACATCTACAGTTCCATCTCCATCTGGGTCAATAATATCTTCGTACTTTGCTAAAAATTCCTTAGATAGTGATGTATATTCAAGTGGAATTGCAGCATCCCCTTCATGGCAGGAGCCTCTCCATTCAAGCCTTCCGCCCTTATCATATCCTGCTTCCTCACCACATTTCTCTGCATCATAGAAATAAAGTGATTTTTGCAGTGCTTCAGCAAAGTTGAAGTAATTGTAATCCTCCCAGTTTTCAGCTGGTGTAAAGGTTGTAGGCGGTGCCTCTGCTAATGCTTCACCTGATATAAGAAGCTGTCCTGCAAAAACTGCTACAGCCAGAAATATTGTTAGTATTCTTTTGCGTATACTTAACTTTTTATTTTTTTGAACACTATGCATTTCTAATACCTCCTCAAAAATTGTGTTAAAGCTTTTTTGTGGCTATCAATATTGCGCTAATGCTAAATTAAATCATGCTAATAGCCACTAAATTAACTCGTTGTGCTAATTCATATTGACCTAAGTTTGCAGGTAAACTACTTATTGTTATACTAGTACACGAGTACAACTTAGATAAATGGGATACTTAGTTAAAGATATTTGTTTGATATAGGGAGTAACCCATTTAGGTAAGTTTGTACGGAAGTAGCAGTAAACTAGTACTATAATTTTACCCTGCAAGGGTCATAAAATAATTAGCACAATGCATTAACTTATTTAATTCTTGTCCACCTTAGGTTTAAGCATATTATTATACTAGGAAGACAAAAATCAATTAAAATTGCAATTAATTAGAACCCACTGGCAGCTTAATTGTACCAAGTAAATAAAGCTTTAAATTTGCAAAATCTATTGCATTTATTTCTCCATCTTTATTAACATCTGCATTTTTTAAGTCTATTCCATCCTGTTCGGAACTTAACAGGTACTTCTTTAATAAAGCAAAATCTATTGAATCTACCTGTTTGTCTTTATTTAAATCTCCATACAGGATGTCCTCTGTTCCCCCACCAGGCTCATTTCCATAGACTTTAACTCCGTTTTTATATATTGCAATATTCTCTGTCTTTATGTATTTATCTGTCAAATCTGCTGTAGAAAGGTCATTTTTAGAATCCCAAAGCTTACTTTCGTAATTGTAAATACAGAATTGAACATAAGTTCTTGCATATAAAGCATCATTCGGGAAAGTTATTTCCACGTAATAGATATTCTTCTCCTTATCATATGGCTGAATTGAAGATATCGTTGCTTTAGCAGGAGAATAATATACTTTAGTAGTGAACTTAGCAGGATTAATTCCATCAGCAGCAAATTCCGATAAGTCAACGAAGAACTTACATGATAAGTCTTTCTCATATTGAGGAGGTGATGTTACTATATTGTATAGATTAAGGTCAACAGTTACACCCTCAGTATTTGATTTATAAAGTTGAGCTTCTGTGTAGTATTGTGTTGGTTCTCCTTCAATACCAGGAGTAGGTTCAGGCTTCTGGTCCTTGCCAAAGTATTTTGACATACCTGCCATTGCACCAACAAAACCTGCGTTATAATCTAAGCCTGTTTCAGAATAAACATATTCATTTACATTGTCATGATATTCATCTTGCATGTCGGCTCCACCTACAAGTGCACCGTATAGAATATGTCTTTCAGGCAATTCCTTCTTTTCATCTGCAGGAGGTCCTTCGAGAACTCCACTAGCTGCTCTATGGTGAGGCCATTTGGGATAATTATCACCAAAACCAACCACATAAGACATATTGTTAGGATTATCTCCAAGAATATAATCTATTTGATTCTTTGCAAAATCTAGGCATTTCTGATCGCCAAAATATTTATAATATACAAGCTGAACCATACTCTCTGCAGCAGGATATTTACAAACTCCCCAGCTGTCTAGGTATTTTAATCCACCTGGAGTAGTCTTTAATCTGCTCTGCCAGTAATCAATATGGTCATCTGCAATTGACTTGTACAGTGGGTTAGGTGAGAGTGTTGCAAGCTTTGTAAATACACCTGTCAAAACATAATCCCAGCACTGTGTCCAATTGTCATTAAAGGAGTTTCCTCCTGTAATTCCTTTCTCAACCATTAGCTTTTCTACATCATCCATATACTTATTATCATTTGTAGCGACATAAAGCCAAATTGCTCCCCACATGAGTTCATCAAGGTAGGTTCTTGGCAAATAATAGCTTTGACCTTTACTATTTCCTCTGTATTTCATACCGAATTCGTAAATGTCTTTTGCATAAGTTAAACATTTCTCAGAATATTTAGCATCTCTGTCCTTATAGTTTATGTACATAAGTGCTAATGCGGCAGCTGTATCACCAGCTACATCTGAACCTGGATTCTCAGGTGTTGCAACATAATATGCAGGTCTGTCATATGTCTGAAGCTCAGGTGGTCCCCAATATTGATGATCCACATCTCCATCGCCTAGTTGATAATAAAAGGTAGTCTTGTTAGGGAAGCATTTCATAAAATAATCGCAAAAGTGCTTCAAAATATTCAGCATATACTCATCCTGACCCTTTTCTATGAAAACATCTGAGAATTCATAGTAAGCCCATGCAAGTGTAGATGCTGATGCACATTGAGGCAGACCAAACTTTACATGGTCTCCGCAGTCATGGAAGCCCCCTGTCAAATCAAGTCCAACATCTTTGCCATCATCGCAATGGCATGGTCCACGCCATTTTATCCTGTTGTTCCCCGCATCAGGTCCGCACCAATTTGCTTCGTAAAACAAAATTGATTTGGCAAATGCATCAACATAGTTAAAATTTGTCTCCTTATCAGCAGCTATAACTGACTGTGGAAACATACTTGCCATAAAAGCAGCAAGCAGAACAAAAACATAAATCCTTTTTCCTTTCATTTTTTTACCCCCTTAAAATTTTAGTCCTTCTAAGATGCCCCTATATCTCTATTTTACTACTTATTTCATATTTTGTAATTATGTTTGTAATCACAGTTTTTGTTGTAAAAGTAACGCTTATAACGGTAATTTTGAAATATCACCCAAAAGGTATTTTTTAAAAACGGCAAAATCAAGTGCATCAATATTACCATCACTATTTAAATCCGCTGCTACGAGGTCATTTTCTGCTGGAAAATCGTTAATTGACCCCAAGAGATACATTTTCATCAAAGCATAGTCTGTTGCATCAATAGCTTTATCTCCATTGAGATCTCCGACAATATCTTGAACAGGAGTAACTAGAGTTAGGTATCCAAATACCTCTGTAGACTTTGTTGCTCTACCTAGTATATCATTCCAGGTAGCTACACTCTGAAGATTAGTACCATTTGCGTCGTTAATCTGCGCATCGAACCTTATCTTCTTGCCATTAGAAGGAGTAATGGTTTTAAACGGTATCTTCATTTCCACAGTATAATTTGTGCCAGAAGTAACAGCTGCTGAGCCAAAACCTGCTGATGTAGTTGGAGTTGAATTGCTTAGGAACTTGAAGGATTGTTCATTGGCATAGTTTACTCTGTATTCTCCGTCGTCCTCTAGATAAGGCCATGCATCTACACAGTTTTCGTCCACATATGCTTCAACCGAATCCTGCTTTGTCTTGTCAGAGTTTGCTTTGCTGAGCTGAGAATCACGCACCTGGAACAAAACATATAAATTTTTATCATCCCATAGAGCCTTTACAGTTCCGGTAGCACCAGCAGTTGCCATTAAGAAATTGTCTATCTTTATTTCAGTTGTTTTGCTCCAAATATCATCTATTTTTCCGTCTATTACAGGCGTACCATTTAGTGCTGTGGAACTTTTCGTAGCTGGAGGGGTATACAACGGGTGCTCTGCCAGATATTTATCCGGATCTACTATTGCGTAATACGCCGGCTTCGGTACCTGAGAACCATTGAACGGCAGTGGATTCTGACCAGATCTCCAGCTTTGATTGTCCTGATATCCCCAGAGGGTAACACGTTCTATATCATTTGCATGTTTCTTATAAATCTTGAATAATTGCGCATATAAGCTACCTTGCTTCTCTGCCCAGCTCGAGGAAAGAGAATAGTTCATTCCAGCCAGAACATCAAGCTCGCTTACGCTAAGTTCTACACCTAATGAAGCATATTTTTCAATAGCATCTTCGACATTTTTCGGATCTGTCCTCATATCGTAGTGAGACTGCAGACCAATACCGTCAATGAGAAGCTTTCCTTGATGGGTTGATGCATATCTGTCATTGATTTCTTTCACCATATTGTAGATTGCGTCCCTTTTTGCAGGGAAATCATCATTGAAGTCATTGTAATATAATTTTATATTCCAGTCAGGATGAGAATCCAGAACTGCTCTGGCTGCAAGGAATGCTTGCTCTACAAAGTCAGGTCCTACCGAATAATACCATGCCGATTTACGAAGTGCTTCTTTCCAGTTGGAACCCTGTGACGGACTATCCTGCATTGCTTCATTAACTACATCCCATGATATAACTTTATTCCCGAAGTGCTCCATTACTGTTTTGATATGTGTCTTCATATTGCTGAGAGCTGCATCACGACTCAGATATCCACCCGCTGAATTCTGATTGAACCACGTAGGGGTCTGACTATGCCAGACAAGCACATGTCCATGAACTTTTATTCCTTGACTTTGAGCTTTAGAAATCATTCCATCTGCTGTACTCCATGTAAAACTGCCCTTGGTTCTTTGCAGTGCATCTGGCTTCATCTCATTGCCACATGTCATTGTATTAAAATGGAATTTGTAAAAATTATTACTGGAAGTACCTGATGTCAAATCACTGGAGCCCGGTACATTTCCAAATAAAAAATCATTTTTATAAACATCTTTAAATGAAACCGGACCCGTTTCCGCATTTGTCACAGCTGTGAATTGTGGGATGCCTGGCAAAACCATTAAAGAGACCATCAAACTCGCAATAGCTGTTTTAAATTTCTTTTTCTTGCCTTGAAACATTTTTTTAAACCTCCTTTTTAATTCTAATAATTTTTTAAAAATTTTGTAAAAAACCTATCATTTCATAAATTTAATCAAACCTTTATATAACTCAAACCCTTTATCCTGTTGGGTTCAAATTCTTACACTAATTATCCGGTACTAGATATATAAAATCTCATGGAATATTTATTTGATATTTTACTAAAATCAAAACTCAAAAAAATGCAAATGATAAGTAATATTTATCTATAATATTTTTTTATTAGAAATAAGAAATTGTGTATATATATTAATTCGAATTTGATTAATTATTTAATGTGGACAATTGATAATATTTCATTTAATTTCATATAATTCCATAATTTAAGGCATTTAGATATAAAAACCCCAAATTGCGAACCCTTATAAATGGGCTTAACAATTTGAGGTTTATGTTATCAATAATTATGTTTAGCTATGGTATTAAGTACTTAACTCAACTTTCCCCGTTGGAAATTGTAAGTGTTAAAAAGCACTTACTAATTCTAGCAATTATTTTGGCAACAAACCATTGATAAGTTTGAACACCATTAAACTTTTCATGTGAGAAAGTTGAGTAATTAATTTAACTTTGAGTTCTTGTCCATAACAGCTATAAATTCCTTTTTCATGTCATACAAGTAATAAACAAATGGCACCAGCTGTTTTATCTGACTATTTTCAGACTGCTCACCTGATATTAAGGCTACAATCTGCTCCTTGAATTCCTTGTATACCTCAGAACCATAAGATTTACTTTTAGCTAACCCAGATATGAGCATAATCTTTAAAACATCATTTTCTGGTGAAGAAAGAGCTAAATTCAAATACCAGTTCAGAATATTTCTTTCACCCCACAGATTTTCAAGCTTAACAACCTTATTATCAACAAGTGATTGCATTAAGGATTGTCCTAATGCACCTAAGTAGTTGTAAACTATATTCTCACTAGGTACATTGTAATAGTCAGCTTCTACAGGCTTAATATCACATATTTCCGCTATTTTTGAAATTATGCTATTGAGAGAATTAATAAACTCTGTATTTTTTCCATCTCTGAGTAATTTCAATTCAAAGGTCTGAACTGATTGACTTTTACTTTCAAACAAAATCACCTTTATTTCATACTCATTTTCTTTTTCTGTTATGCTACCAGTTACCAATAAGTCCAAATCATTAGTACGGGCTGCATCTGTAAGGGATTTGATATTATACTCTGTTTTTATTACAGCAGGTCCTACATCCTTTGCAATTGGAAGGAGAAACTTTGTTTCTGCATTAAAATTAAACAATACTATCTCCTGCAATAGTAACGGCAAGCTCCTGGTCATTCTTCCCGAATCATCCTCAGGCTGTAATTCTGTTACATTTTCCGTTTTATTTGTTAAGTCAACAAACGATAAAAAACCTATATTTCTTTTTTCCAATTCCTTAGGCAAAAGCCATTCTGGAGATTTCAAGCCATAATACCATATTGGTTTGTCAGTCACAACAAGTTCAAATTCAACTTTTTCTATTGGCGCTTCATTTTTCATCCCAGCTTTTTTTATTATATCAAAATTATTTGAAAGCCTGCTTAAAACGGCTTTTACATCAGCTCTTTCGACTTTCATTAATTTATCAATAAGCTTTGGCCCTTCAATATGGTTTCCAGTTTGAATATATGCTTGTAGTATATTAAGTCCTGCCATTATATCATGCTTTTCAGCATCATATAGAGGAGCAACTATATCAATAATTTCGTTTACATATCCATTATTACCTAAATCTCCAGAGATAATGAATAATACAGGCAATTCATCCAGTGCTGAGTTTAGTACATATTCATACAGAGGCTTTGCACTTTCCAGATCCTTTTGTTCAAGATAGTACCTTGCTAAATAAAGCTGTGGAAGCCAGCTACCATTTATTGCTGTAGCTCTTTTAAGTAAATCGATATAGTTGTATTTTCCACCTGTCTCTTTATCTAAAAGCATCCACCACTGAAGAGTATATTCCTGATTTGGATCTAAGCACATGCTCTCCCATACTATTTCTAAAGCTCTTTCCTTGTCATCTCTGGAATAATGAACTCTAGCTAAGTTTGTCAATACTATTGCCGATTTCCCAAATAAATTGATATATTCATTTAATGTTTTTTCAGCTTCGCCAAATAGCTCATTAGCCAAAAAAGCTATTGCAAGAGTAGTGTACCCTCGCTCCTTAATTTCATCTATATGTACAAGGTGTTTTGCAGCATCAAGAGCCTCTTTGTTAAATTCATCCTTTAATGCTAAAAGGATATCGTTATACAATGCATCAGCTGTGTTCCAATGATTTTTAAGCTGATTAGGCAGGATTGATTTCTTCATTTCTTCTCTTGGTATTAATACCTTTTGCCCTTGTTCATCATAACACTCGACAAAGTCATTTACGTCAGGTTGTTTTTCCTCCGTCTGTTTCTCCTCAGACTGAATTTCCTCAGTACTTTCCAGCTCGGATTTTTCTATTTCCTCTTTTTTTTCAACCTTTACATTATTTTTGTTTTTAGATAAAAATTCATTAAAAAACCCCATTGCTACTACCCCCTGTTTTCATTTTAAGAAAAAAACACTATCTTACATTATATTACCATAATTAAGTATATCTCGTCATTAAGTATTAAAATAAAATAAAAACAGACAGACTTTTTTATGACTACTATTCAGCCTCAAAAAATAAATTGTTAACTTATCGCGTGTGCTAATTATTTTATAACCCTTGCAGGGTAAAATTATAGTACTAGTTTACTGGCAATTCCGTACAAACTTAGTTCAATATGAATTAGCACAACGAGTTAACTAAGTATATGGGTGTTCAAAATTATTTATGGAAAAGCCAAGCTCATTAATGGATTGTATAGAGCTTGGCTTAAATACCACGATGGTTTTGTGCTAAATTCTTTCACGCTTTTCAAAATGTGTATGAAGTAGCTCATGTGCCTTTTCACCAAAAGGCTCTCCCAGGTAGCTTTTATAAAGTTCCAAAATTTCCTTATTTTCATGAGACTTTCTCACTTGTTTATTTCTATCCTCTTGATAAATGGCATCCCTACGTTTCTTTATTATCTCATCATTGCCGTGGTGATACGGCTGTCCTCCTCCGGCAATACAACCACCCGGACAAGCCATTATTTCTATTGCATGATAGCTTGCCTTTCCATCCCGAATTTTCTCTAAAATTTTACGCGCATTGCCTAAGCCACTGGCAATGCCTATATTTAACTGCTGGTCACCTATTTTTACAGTAGCCTCACGAACTCCTTCCATACCTCTCAATTCATGGAACTCAACATTTTCAAGTGGTTTCCCTGTCATCCATTCAGATGCTGTACGCAGTGCTGCCTCAATAACTCCTCCTGCCGTTCCAAATATTACAGAAGCTCCTGTTGTTTCTCCCAGCGGATTATCATAATCACTGTCCGGAAGCACTGCAAACTCTATTCCAGCCTCATGAATCATTGCTCCTAATTCTCTAGTAGTTATTGATATATCTACATTATTGTGATTATCTTTTGTCAGCTCAGGGCGTTTTGCTTCTGCTTTTTTTGCAATGCAAGGCATTACAGAAACCATTACGATATTATCAGGATCTAAACCCTTCTTAGCTGCAAAATAGGTTTTAGCAATAGTTCCCAACATTATATGTGGTGATTTGCAGGTGGAAGGAACATGTATTAGTTCAGGAAATTGATGTTCAATAAATTTAACCCATGCTGGGCAGCAGTTTGTTAATATAGGCAACGTTTTATTATTCTTAATACGATATATCAGTTCAGATGCCTCTTCCATAATGGTAAGGTCTGCACCAAAGTCAGTATCAAATACTTCATCAAAGCCCATTCGCTTTAATGCTGTCACCATTTTCCCTGTCACTATTGTTCCTGCTTCCATTCCAAATAATTCTCCAAGAGCAACGCGAATAGCAGGAGCGGTTTGCACTATTACATATTTATCAGGATCGTTTATTGCTTCCCAAACCTTATCTGTATGGTATACTTCAGTAAGTGCTGCTGTAGGGCAAACCTGTACACATTGTCCACAATATGTGCAGGAGGTTTCAACCATTGGTATATTAGCAAAAGGGCCTACAAAGGCATTAAAGCCGCGTCCTATACCCGATAAAATTCCGCAGGTTTGCACCTCATTGCATGCTGTTTCACAACGTCTGCAGTATATACATTTATTAGAATTTTTTACAATAGCATCACTGGATATATCAATAGGATAGTCCATTCTCTCGCCTTCCCAGCGAATCTGCCTTACATTAAGCTCTTTTGCAAGGGCTTGAAGCTCACATTCCAAATTCTTAGGACATGTAAAACATTCATTGGGATGGTTTGACAGCAGCAGCTCAACTGCCATTCTCCTTGCAGTTATAGCCCTCTTGGTATCAGTT
The DNA here is from genome assembly GCA_023416275.1 of Bacillota bacterium. Taxonomy (GTDB): domain Bacteria; phylum Bacillota; class Clostridia; order Acetivibrionales; family DSM-1351; genus Ruminiclostridium. Next base: position 38,791 of record JAEZIB010000133.1, read on the forward strand.
CTGACAGCCATTCCTTCCTGTACTTTAGTAACACAGGAGGGCACAAGCTTGTTACGGTTATTTCTCTGATCCACTAATTCTACCATACACACCCTACAGGAGGCTGTCTTATTGTATAGTTGAAAATCATGCAAATCCAAATGACATAAGGTAGGAATTCTCACCCCTGCTTTATTTGCTGCCTCCAGAATTGTTATGCCTTCTGGCACCACTAATTCCTTATCATTTATGCGGACATGCAGATTTTTTATATTATCGTTAGGGTTTTGACTCATTTTTATATCCATGTCTACATTTTTACCTCAAAAATAATGACATGGACTAGCCACCTCCTCTGTAATTATTTGTAATTACGTTAGTAATAATAAAAAATATTTATTATTATTTTTTATGCGAATTAGTATTATTTTTGGGTACATATTTCCCCTCACCTTGTGGATTATCAACGTCCTCCACCAAATCCACATACTCATCCCAGAAGTGTTTTAATGTACTGAGAATAGGATTCGGGGCTGTCTGACATAACCCACATAATGCACTATCCTTGACTATATATGCCAATTGCTTTAGTGCATCAAGATCAGCCATTGTTGCTTTTCCAGCTGCTATTTTCTCAAGCATTTCAAAGAGCCTTTTTGTACCAATCCTACCTGCTCCACACCTTCCACATGCTTCATCCATTGTGAATTCTAGATAAAATTTAGCTATATTCACCATATTATCATCTTCATCCATGACAATCATTCCTCCAGAGCCCATCATTGCTCCAAGCTCAAGGAGTCCGTCATAATCAATTGGCGTATCTAGATTTTTTTCGGTAAGAACACCTCCTGAGGGTCCTCCTGTTTGAACAGCTTTAAATCTTTTTCCGTGGGGAATTCCTCCACCTATGTCAAAAATAATTTCACGAAGGGTTATTCCCATAGGTACTTCTACTAACCCAACATTATTAATTTTTCCAGCAAGAGCAAAAACCTTTGTGCCTTTACTTTTTTCTGTACCCATGGAAGCAAACCATTCTGCACCCTTATTCATTATCACAGGAATGTTTGCAAAGGTTTCTACATTGTTTACACATGTAGGATGCCCCCAATAGCCTTCTTCAGCCGGATATGGAGGTTTATAATTAGGCTCTCCTCGCTTGCCCTCACAGGAATTAATCAGCGCTGTCTCTTCTCCACATACAAATGCGCCAGCACCGTATTTGAGTTTAATATCAAAATCAAAGTTTGTACCAAAAATTCCTTTTCCTAAAAGTCCTAATTCTCTTGCCTGCTGCATTGCCATTGTAAGTCTTGAAATTGCCAACGGATACTCAGCTCGAATATAGATAATTCCGTTATTTGCACCGATAGCATAAGCCCCAATAGCCATTGCTTCTATTACGCTGTGAGGATCTCCTTCTAGAATACTTCTATCCATAAAAGCTCCAGGATCTCCTTCATCTGCATTGCATATAATATACTTCTCACTCTTTTCCTGCTTTTTGGTAATCTCCCATTTAACGCCTGTAGGAAATCCTCCTCCACCTCTTCCCCTGAGTCCAGACTTTTTAATAGTTTCAATAACTTCATCTCTAGACATCTGAGTTAAAGCTTTTCCCAGTGCTTCATATCCACCTACTGCAATATACTCATTTATATCCTCAGGATTAATTAATCCGCAATTTCTGAGAGCAACTCGAAGCTGCTTTTTATAAAAATTCATTTCTTCATGCTTATGAATTTTTTCATCTGTCTGAGGATCTATATACATAAGCCTTTCCAGCAAATTACCTTTTACTACATGCTCATCTATGATATCCTTTGCATCCTTTGGTCCTACTCGGACATAAAATACATTGTCTGGTTCAACCTTTACAATTGGTCCCTGCTCACAAAAACCAAAACAGCCTGTCTTTATCACCCTTACTTTTTCAGACAGTCCACGAGCTTTTATAATTATTTCCAAGTTTTTGATAACTTTATCACTATCACTGGCAATGCAGCCCGTACCGCCACAAACCAGTATGTTTTTATTTGTAGCTGCAGTATCAGTATGCTGTCTTATTGATATATGTCCAGCCATATCCTGCTTAACTTTATTTAACTCTGTCAGGGATTTTATTTGCATACTAACCTCCCATGCCCCATTTGGGCAATAAAATTTGGTGAAGCTATTAGGCAGTACTCTGCTTTACAGAGGTAAGCCTCCTTTTATAGCTTCTTTCATATAAAATGAAAATCCGCTTGCGAGCTGTCACTGCAAGTAACTCGCTATGTTGGTATATGCTTATTTTTCAAGCTTTTCCGACTGATTGCGGTAAACATTTATAATGTCCTCAACCTCCTCTACCTTGACTCTTCCATAAACCTTGTCATCAACCATAACAACAGGTGCAAGACCGCATGCTCCTATGCACCTAACATCCTTAATTGTAAACAAGCCATCCTCAGTTGTTTCATTAGATTCAATACCCAGCTTTTCCTTGAATGCTGCAATTATTTTATCTGCTCCCTTCACAAAGCAAGCAGTACCCATACAAACACTAATAGTATGTTTTCCACTTGGTTTTGTCGTAAAATAGGAGTAAAAACTAACTACTCCATAAACCTCTGCTCCTGGTATTCCGAGCTTGCGAGCAACAAACAACTGAACATCTCTGGGAAGATAACCAAAAATATGCTGGGCCTTATGAAGTATTTCAATAAGTGCACCCTTTGTAGTTTCCAAACTCTCTATAAAGGCTTCAAGTTCGTCATACTTTTCCTTTGGAAATACTTGTTCTTCCAATTCCATAACATCAATTTCCTGTGCTTTTGTCGTAGTAATCACCAACTTTTCAAATTAGTTTTTTCCACTTATTATCATTCCAAAAGTGGTAACAATTAATGCATTTTATATAAAAAAACTATTTTTGTATTGCAAATTTTCCTGTTATAATTTAATAAATCAATAGAACTTCAATCGAATATTAAGAGGTACAGAATGGATGAACAATATTATGAAAAACTATTAAAAATTAAAACTATAGGCGAACAAAAAATTTTTAATGAATCAATTCACTATCACAGATATGAACCAACTTCTTATGCAGCATTAGAAGCATTGTCTAGTAAATATAAATTTTTATCGGAAGACAGAATAGTTGACTTTGGCTGCGGAAAGGGAAGGCTAAACTTTTACATAAATTACTTTTTTGATTCTTTTGTTACAGGGATAGAAATGAATAATTTCTTCTATTGGCAGGCTGTTGAAAACAAGAAAAGCTACCTTCAGTTATATAAAAACAAAAGCGATAAAATCATTTTTTCCAATTGCTTTGCGGAAAGATATGATATTAATTCAAAGGATAATAAATTTTACTTTTTTAACCCTTTCTCTATGCAAATATTTTCAAAGGTAATTAAAAACATCTTGGTTTCAGCTGAAGTAAATAAAAAAGCGGTAGATGTAATTCTTTATTACCCTTCAAATGACTATACTTATTTTTTGGATACAGACTCCAATTTTTTACTTATTAATGAGATAAAAGTGCCACATTTATATGATAATGACCCTCGTCATAAGTTTTTAGTGTATAGGGCGGAACCTTACTACACATAAAATTATAGTAAATGTTCTTATTTTAAACCTCTGAAATATTATGTATAATTAACTTTACCAAGATAATGCTAAAAAGCACCTAGCTCCTGTTCCTAAACTGGATTATGTAAGTTTCAACTTTATCATATAAAAAAGTAGAGTTGGCAAATAATATTTTGAAAGCGTGAGACTATTGAAAAAAAATCTAATCCTTAATAAAGCTATATTAGCAGTAATAATTCTGAATGTCACACAAATTGGTATTATTATTGGAATTATCGTATTTCAGTTTTTCAAGGATACAACCATTTTTGTTAGCTTTAATAGTGAAACTATTTCATTCGTTGTAATTATATTAATATCTTTTCTTAATTCATTTATAAACATAAAGGATATTCACCAGCTAGGAGTAATTACATCAAGAAATGATATGCTTAAGCAAACTCTATATGAGTTAGAAGAGCTCAACAGAACACTCAGAGCACAAAGACATGATTTTATGAATCACTTACAAGTAGTCTATGGTCTAATAGAACTGGAAGAATTTAATGATACAAGAGAATATATTGAAAAGGTTTATAAAGATATTCAAAGCGTAAATAGAGTAATGCGTACTTCAAGCCCGGCACTTAATGCGCTTTTACAGGCAAAAGTTCTTGCCTGTGAGAAGAGAGGTATTGAAACAAAGCTAAATATAACTTCTCAGTTTGAGCAAATAAAAATACCTTCTTGGGAGCTTTGTAGAATCATCGGAAACATTATAGATAATGCAATTTTTGCATTAAATGACATGTTAGAATATAAATATATACAGATTGATTTGTACGAGGATATCAAGTCATATTACTTTTGTATAAAAAATAACGGTCCGGAAATACCCGAGGAAAATAAGCGTAAAATATTTGAGCCAGGCTTTACAACTAAAGGAACTAAAGGTGATGGTATGGGACTAGCCATAGCTAAGGAAACCATTCAAAATTATGGAGGTAGCATAGAGGTCTTTTCCGACAGCGAAGAAACTTCGTTTGAAGGCAAATTGCCCAAATTTGATTCTGTCAACTTAAATAATTAGCATTCTAAGTTTGAATACATTTAAGCGACATTATAGACTATCTAATGTATAGTACAGCGGTTATATATTTTAGTAAATAATTTTTTTTAATATAATTAGTTCATAAAAGCTAATATTGCAGAGAGGAGGAAACAATCTTGGATATATTTAACTTCATGTCTCAAATCAGTATGATTCAAGCTTTGGTTCTAATTATAGGAGTTATTCTGGTAATAGTAGAAATGTTCCATCCCGGCTTTGGTGCTCCAGGAATTACCGGCACAATTCTCATCATAATAGGAATAGCACTTATTGCAGAAACAATACAACAGGCACTAATTTTAATAATCCTTATAATAGCTATCCTTGGTATTGCCTTGAGTATTATTCTTCATTCAGCTACTAAAGGTAAATTATCTAAATCCCCGCTTATTTTAAAACACTCACAGAATAAAGATACGGGATATATTGGTATAAACGATCTGGAGTTTTTTCTTGGCAAGGAAGGCATTAGTTCCACAGTACTTCGTCCATCTGGTGTGGCTGATTTTGACGGGGTAAAAATTGATGTTGTTTCCGAAGGAGCCTTTATTTCTCAGAACAAAAAAGTTAAAGTAATAAAAGTAATTGGAAGAAGTATAGTAGTAAGAGAAGTTTAAAAGCTCGAAAACATAGTTTGTGCCTATATTGTGTATTTTCGAGCTTTTAGGTGGTTGCAGCTATATAGAAAGGCTGCGAACCTCAGCTATGCTGAGGTTCGACACAGTTAGTTTAATCAAATTTTATTGCCCAAATGGGGCGTGGAGGTTAGTATGGATATAATAGGTTTAATTATCATTATTAGTGCACTTGCATTGTTTTTTGCTTTGTTTTTCAGCTTTGTTCCAGTTGGTTTATGGGTTTCAGCACTGGCTGCAAATGTAAAAGTGAGCATTTTTAATCTCATAGGTATGAGACTAAGAAGAGTAAAGCCAGATAGAATAGTAATTCCACTTATAAAAGCTGTTAAGGGCGGAATGAGTCTTAATGTTAATCAGCTAGAGGCACATTACCTTGCAGGAGGAAATGTTGATACAGTAGTAGATGCTTTGATAGCTTCACACAGAGCTAATATGAATCTCCCCTTTGAAAGAGCAGCTGCAATAGATTTAGCAGGTCGTAATGTGCTAGAAGCTGTTAAAATGAGCGTAAATCCTAAAGTTATTGAGACACCAAATGTATCTGCAGTTGCAAAAGACGGAATTGAACTGCTTGCAAAAGCCAGAGTAACAGTGAGAGCAAACCTTGATAGACTTATTGGTGGAGCTGGTGAAACTACTGTACTCGCCAGAGTTGGTGAAGGTATTGTAACTACAGTAGGTAGCGCTTTTTCTCACAAAGATGTACTTGAAAATCCAGACAAAATATCTCAAACTGTTCTTTCAAAGGGTCTTGATGCAGGAACTGCTTTTGAAATACTTTCAATCGATATAGCCGACATCGATGTTGGCAGAAATATTGGTGCTCAGCTTCAAACTCTGCAAGCAGAAGCCGACAAAAACATCGCACAGGCAAAAGCAGAGGAAAGAAGAGCTATGGCTGTTGCTAAAGAACAGGAAATGAAGGCTTCTGTTCAAGAGATGAGGGCAAAAGTTGTTGAGGCAGAGGCTCTTGTTCCTGAAGCTATGGCTCATGCACTACGCGAAGGAAAAATAGGCGTCATGGATTACTATAACTTGCAAAACATAATGGCTGATACCCAAATGAGAGATACCATTTCAAAAGCAGGTAAGCCTGAGGTTCCAGAAAGCATTGATAAAAAATCATAGCTTTCACCAAATTTTATAGCCCAAAGTGGGCGTGGGAGGTCAACAGCTCGAAAACATGGTTTGTTCTAACATGGTACATTTTCGAGCACCAAAAACCACAAGTGTTTTTTGCAGTTTTTGGCTTTTGAACTACACTGCTAATTTCCAAATTTTAACCCAAAGCGGGAGTAGGAAGTTAACAGCTCGAAAACATAGTTTGTACTAACATTGTACATTTTCGAGCTGTTTATTGCCGAGGTACTACACTGCTAGTTTTACAAAATTTAACCCAAAGTGGCGTAGGAGGTTAATATGAATACAGATATAATGGATAATACAAACACCAAAAAAACAAATCAGGAAACAGCTAAGGCTGTCTCCCCCTCAATGTCAAATACAACTAATACAATTTTAGAAAAAAAGCCAGACATTATTAGTGTGCCTCCTTCAAAAGACACTTTTGCACAAGTAAATACTAATGATACTATAACAAATCTTTTTGTTAATTTTAATAGCGATAACCTTGTACAAGGCTTAATTATGTCAGAAATTCTTGGAAGCCCTAAGGCAAAAAAATGGAGAGGTAATACTTTATGGAACTCAAGGTTCTAATTATTGATGATGATGAAGGCATGAGATTGATACTAAAAAAAATAATTTCAAAAACTCAAGGGTTTACTTTGGTTGGTGAGGCTGAAAGCGGAGAAATTGGTTTAAGTCTCGTAGAAACCCTATCCCCTCACATTATATTTTTGGATGTAGAAATGCCCGGCATGGATGGTGTTATGTGTGCAAAAAAAATTATTGACATTGCACCAAAGACATTTATTATTTTTGCCACTGCCCATGAAGAATATATGTCAGAAGCCTTTGAAGTATATGCATCAGATTACTTGATTAAGCCCTTTAAAATTGACAGGGTGCTTACAACTTTAGAGCGAATTAAAGAAATCTTTATAAATAAGGATACAACTTCTCCAAAGCAAAGCTTCCTCAATAATGACAGTCTTTCTAAGCTTGTTATTAAGGGTAAGGATGGTACCAGCTTCATTGATTGTAAAGATATTATCTTTATAGAACGGGAAAACCGCAATACAATCATTCACACTATTGATGAAAAAATAACTTCTTCTGAAAATTTAAGTGAAATTGAGGAGCGCTTAGACAAAACAACCTTCTTTAGAAGCCATAAATCATACATAATTAATCTATCTATGATTTATAAAATTCATCCTTACGGACGCTGGACTCATATTGTTAAGCTCAAAAATACTGATAAAGACGCACTTTTAACACATGAGAAGTATGAATATTTAGAAAAAATTTTTAGAATATAACGAGGCAAAAATTAAAAATATAGCCTGCCGTTAAAATTATTGTAATGGCAGGCTGTATTATTAATATATCACTGTATGTTATGTTAGTATTAATCTGAAGAATTTGTGTTATTCGTATAAACTTCAACATACTCAATAAACTGATTAACAGATAAAGGCTTAGAATATATAAAGCCCTGTACCACATCACACCCTATCTCTCTCAAAAAATTAACTTTTTCACAGTCTTCAATGCCTTCAGCAACAATCTTCATTCCTAGGCCCTTCGCCATTGTAACCACACTTGTAATTACTGAATAATCACGCTGCTTGTTATTGGACTCTTTAAAAAACAGTCTATCCATCTTAATTACATCTACTGGTAATTCTTTAAGTAGATTCAGTGATGAGCTCCCAGCTCCAAAATCATCTAAGGCACAGGAGAAACCGCTTTTCTGTAGTTTTTCCATAATATTTTTAAAGGTATCATAATCTTCAAAGACAGCACTTTCGGTAAATTCAATCTCAATTGCTCCATCGGGAATGTTATATTTATCTTTAATAGATATATAATATTCAATAAAATCTTCATATTCTAAATCTATTTTTGAGACATTAACCGCAATTCTTATATTTTTACACCAGTCTTCCTCAATATACCTACTAATAAATCTACAAGTAAGCTCCATAATATGACGATCCAATTTAGCAATAAATCCGTTCTTCTCAAATGCTGGAATAAATGTTGCAGGGTAAATAATAGTTCCATCTGATTTAATCCATCTCACGAGAGCTTCCGCACTTAATACTCTATCCTTCATCTGTATATAATGCTGTGGCTGCAAGTATATTTGAAATTCATTTTTCTCAATTGCTTCCTCAAAGGACCTTATAATTTCTGTTTCCTCAATGAATTTGTCACGCATCTTTTCATCATAAATAACAAGCCGTTTTGCATCATCTAAACCTGTCTGAAGTGCAAAGTTTGCTCTCTCAATCATATCTTTAACAGAATATTTATTAGTTTCTTTGCATAAATAAATACCACAACTAATTTTCATTGAATAATCTGACTTTATCCGAAGTTCATATTCATCAATAGCCATATTAAATTTTAAAACCCAATTTTCAATATCACCAATTTGTATATATGAAAAAAATACTATATATTGCCTATCAGAATATTTGGTAACAATACTGTCTTTAGGCAGATGAATATCAATGAGTTCGCCCAAATGCTTAATAATATCATTTCCTTTTTGGCGTCCATATATATTTAAATACAATTCATAATTCTGAATTTGTATACTGATAAATGCGTATTTTTCACATACACAATCTTTAAATTTTTTATCAACCTCTGTTTCAAAGTAAGTCTTATTCAATATTTTAGTTAAAACCTTATTCTTGTTTAAGCTTCTATATATGAATTTTTGGTTATACATCTGCTTATCTGCATCTGCTATAATTTCACTAAGGCTTCTGTTTTCAGAAGGTGTAGCCAAAGTGCCTCCAAGGCTAACAGAGATATTTATTGGCATATCATATAAATCCTTTGCCGTTTCCACATAATCATTAATCTCATCTATTAAATCATTTATATGATTCTGTGCATAATCTCCTGCCAATAAAAGCGTAAATTCATCTCCACCAGTACGAAATGCCATCCCCTTAAGCTTTTTTATATTAAGCTGATTTTCTAAAGCATCTGCTAGAATACGAAGAGCCTTGTCGCCCCATTCATGTCCATAACAATCATTTATTGTTTTTAAATTGTTAATATCTCCAACTATACAAATCAAATTTTGACCTGAGTTCTTGGCATTCTCATATACACTCAGCGCATAAAGCTCAAAGCCATTTCTGCTATAAATTCCAGTAAGTAAATCCTTTACAGCATAGCGCTCTAATTTTACATACATTTCATGTAAAGCATGTTCCTGTCTTTGGGCTTGCAGAGCACTATCTAAAATATGAACCCAATGTCGATAATTACGATTTAAAAACTCAGGTTTACCCTCAAAACAAATTACAGTATATCCAAAAACTATTCCGTAAAAATGCAGCGGCATAAAATAGTAAATCATTGTTTCATCTCTTTGCCTATCTATATATGGAAGCATCTGCAATTTGGAAAAGCTCTTTACTGTTGGATAATTGTCGGCTTTGTTTTTGCGTTCTTCAACTAAAATAATATTGTCTGAATATATATCTTCTTCATCCTGTTTGTCCAACCAGTTGTCATTAAGGCAAATGTACAAGTCACTATAATTACCTAAATTCCATAAATAAGCTTTACATCTCTCAAAGCAATCTTCAGGATTGTCTAAAGAGAGCAAGTCCTCCATCATAAAATTATACTTTAAAAAATGATTTTCAAAGGAGTGGATTTCTGCATTTTTCCATACATCATAAGTAAGCGGAATATTTATCTCCTGATGAGGAGGCTCACATCCACAGGTATTCCATATTATAAGTTTAGAATACTCATCCTTTTGTTCAGGAAGTGTAGTATTGTATAGCATCTCATAGATTTTTCGGACTGCACTTTCTCCAAGAGCTTTTCCTGAACGTAAGGTGGAGCTTATGTAAAAATTTTCTTTAACATTACGGTCAGTTGCATCATATCCTGTCACTATAATATCTTGAGGTATGCGAAGCCCTCTTTTTGTTAATTCCTCATAGACATCAACTGCCATTAACTGATTAGCACAAGCAATTGCCTGTGGAAGCTTTTCCCTTTTCAAAAGCTCATCAACCATAACTCCTGTACAGTTATAGTAAAAAGTGCCTTCAAAAATGAGAGACTCATCTATCTGAATTTGACGTTCCTTTAGAACCTCTGTATATGCTTTGAGCCTGTTAATGGAATGTTCATGATATAGAGGCCCTGATATAAATGCAATAGAAGTAAATCCATGTACATCTGTCAAATGATATATCATACGTTTCATAAGAGCTTTATCGTCAAATTTGAGAGTAGGGAAATAGTCGCTATCATAATCAATACATAATACCGGTCCAACAAATTCATTACGAACCTTTTCCTCAATTTGTCTTGCAACTCCCGGTATACACAAGGATTCGGGAACCAACAAAATTGCATCCAACTCCTTGAAATTGATTAGGTCGTAAATTGCACCTTCTCCTTTAATATACCTAAATTGACCCATTGTTTGGTTAAAATTTGTAAACACAAACAAATCAAAATTTAATTTTTTAGCCTCATTCGCAATACCAGTTAACAAAGTCATACAATGAGGTGCTTCTGCCTCTCCTATTAATACACCAATTCGTTTTCTCATAGGTCTATCCATGCCTAGTATTTATACATCAAAAAGTACCAGCATGAACTCAAATCCCCCTTTTTATCAACATATGCAAGCTATCCAGCAGCTTGCGTTGTCTCATAATCACGTTTATACAGCAACTTGCATTGTTTCATCATTATTAAGTTGGTTCTAGCAACTTGCGCTGAATATACTAAAATAAAATACATTCAAAACTATTTAAAAGTGGTTACTTTCTTCAACCTTTTAAAGAAATCATTGCGAATGAGACCTATATAAGTAGTCATTTATGTAATAAAAAATTCACCATAAAATTTCAAAATATTGTAAAATATCTTTAAATTACTGCTGCTTTTTACTCATACTAAAATTTTATCATATATAGTCAAAATATCATATAGACAATTTTAACTACCATTTTTATCCACTTAACTTAGCTTTTCGTTTTATTTTTACAAAATTTACTTGTCTTTTAAGAAATCTATTAAATACTGTATATATAACAGTTATTATTTTTCTTTTTTGTTGTATTAATTTTAATTTTATCATAAAATCCCTTATTTTTCTTCATCATATTTTTATTTAATAGTATTTTTTATACCTATAATTAACTTGATTGTCTGCCTTTTACTAAGCTTATCATTCCCACTGTAAGATTTACGATAGTTTCTGCCATAAAATAAGGGGATTTTTTCAAATCATCATCAAGCCATTTCTGAACTATACCTACACAGCCTGTAATTGTAAAGGAATATATATATTCTGCATCTTCCTTAGAAATCTTTGTGTTATCAGTTAATTCCGAAATAATTATATCGTATACAAGCACCATTATCTTTTTTTGAAAACTAAAATCCCCACGCTCACTAAGCAACAATTTACACAACTTTGCATTTTCTTTTATATACTCAAAGGTTTTCTCAGCCAATAGAATAGCATTTATCTCACTGTTTTTTTGACCAAATGCCAAAATATGCTCGTTTATATTATTTAGCAATTCATCCTCTATTTTTCGGAGCAAATCATATTGATCGTTGTAATGGGAATAAAAGGTGGCACGATTGATATCCGCAACCGCACAAATTTCCTTGATAGATATTTGCGATATGTCTTTTTGTTCAAGAAGTTTTATAAAGCTTTCTTTTAATACCATCTTTGTGTATTTGACTCTTCTATCGCCTTTTTCGTTTTTCATTTTATTTATACACCTATCCCTCTCTAGAAACTTGTTTCTTCTGTACTTCTGCTTACCCAAGGCCTAAAAGCCCCTCCGTTAAGGCATTACAAAATTTCTAATATATAAAGACCTTATACTAAATTCGCACTAAAAATAAATAGCCGTATTTGCGGTGATGGAGTGATGCTCGCAAATGTTGTTTCAAAACAGTACATTATTTTTATTGAATTACATATTATTAAAAACATAGTATATAAACTTTTTAGCAAAATAATCAATCTTCACCGATAAATAGAACTTACAAAGCAGTAATCTTACTTGAAAACAATGCTCTGCACACCTAAAAGAAATGAAAAAGCAGCTTAAATTTAATAATACTAATTTTAACCTTATGAGTTAATTACTCAACACTTTTATTAATAATGTTTAACAACTAACATTTTTTAATTATTTGTATGTTGAATTATAATCATAACGTAATTAAACTATACATATGACATTTTGTCAACACAGTGTATAATAAATAAGGAGGATATGTAGTGGTTAATTTTTCTCAGGGAATTATCAGACACAAGAAAACCATTCTATTAATGTTTTTGTGCGTCGCATTATTAAGCGCACTTCTATCACTAAAGGTTTCTGTTAACTACGATATGGTGGATTATCTGCCAAAAGATGCGCAGTCTACAACCGCAATAAAAATAATGCAGGAAGAATTTGGTGGTGAAACAGCAAATGCAAGAGTTATGCTTACAAACGTGTCAATACAGGAAGCACTTGAATACAAGCAGAAAATTTCTGAAATTGAAGGAGTTACATCTGTAAGCTGGCTTGACAATATACTAGGTTTAGATACGCTACAAACTAAGCCACTTGATGTTCTAGATTCATCTATTGTTAAAAACTATTATAAGGATAAAAATGCCTTGTTTACCTTGTCTATTGAATCTGGCAAGGAATCAGTTGCAGTCAATGCTATATATGAATTAATAGGAGAAAATAACGCAGCTGCCGGAGATGCCGTAAATGCAGCTGAAACTCAAGCAATGTCAGTGTCTGAAGTAATGAATGCAATGTTTATATTACTTCCGATAATTATAATTATTCTTATAATTTCAACAACCTCATGGATAGAGCCATTACTGTTCTTGTTCACTATAGGTATAGCAATAGTTATCAATATGGGAACAAACATTATATTTGGTGAAATATCCTTTATAACACAGACTGTGAGTCCTATTCTGCAACTAGCAGTTTCCTTGGATTATGCAATTTTTCTGCTGCACAGCTTCAGACATCATCGTATGTCACATGAACCAACGCAAGCTATGTTGCTTGCCATGAAAGAGTCTATGCCCACTGTAGCAGCAAGCGCAGCCACAACAGTAGTAGGTTTTGCTGCACTTATTTTTATGCGCTTTGGTATAGGTGCTGATCTAGGAATCAACTTGTTAAAAGGCATTATTCTCAGCTTTATTTCTGTTATGGTATTTCTGCCTGTTTTAACGCTGATTTCCTATAAAGCTATAGACAAAACCAGCCACCGCAAGCTAATGCCAGACTTTAAAAAACCAGGCAATTTGTTAATGAAAGTAAGGATACCATTTTTAGTGCTTGCTCTGCTTGCTGTTTTACCTAGCTTCCTAGCCCAATCTCATACAGAATTTATGTATGGAACAGGTAGTGTTACTAACGCCTCACGTGTAGGAAAGGATACAGCATTTATTGAAGAAAAGTTCGGAAAGGAAAATGTCCTTGCAATACTTGTACCAAAAGAAAATGCAGGCAAACAATCTGAGTTTTGTGATGCACTTTCAGAAATTCCTCATGTAACAAGTGTTGTTTCCTTTGTTACAGCTGTTGGTTCAGAAATACCGCCTGAATTTGTCCCAAAAGAAGTTGTAAAAGAATTCTATTCAGAGCATTACGCGCGAATTATTCTATACACAGACACAACTGAGGAAGGAGAAACTACTTTTGGCTTGGTGCAAACTGTCCTTGATACAGCTGCAAAGCATTATGATACTTATTACCTGGCGGGACAGAGTACTACCTTGTATGATATGAAAAGTATTGTTTCCACAGATACAAAGCTCACTAATCTTGTGGCAATAATAGGTATATTTTTGGTATTACTAGTAACCTTCCGTTCGCCCATTTTACCATTGCTATTGCTTTTCTCAATTGAAACAGCTATTTGGGTAAATTTATCTTTCCCATATTTCACTGATAAACCTCTAAGCTTCATTGGTTATTTAATAATCAGCACTGTGCAGCTAGGAGCAACTGTAGACTATGCCATATTGCTTACTAACGCATATATGAACAATAGAAAAACGCTTTCTAAGAAAGATGCAATGCGAGCAACATTAGCAAATAATTTGGCAGCAATACTTACATCTGCCGTAATTCTTGCATCTGCAGGCTTTACATTAGCATTTACTACAAGTAACCCAATTATATCTGAACTAGGAACTCTTCTAGGTAGAGGCACCCTGCTCTCATTGACAATGGTAGCATGTGTATTGCCTGCTCTACTAATATTATTAGATAAGTTTTCAATAAAAAAACAAACCCAATAAAAGAATTAAACAATTTTAGGAGTGTGATTAATTTTGAAAAATAAACTTTTACTTAAACCAATAATTAAAAAGATATTATCCCTTGCTTTAGCTTTTGCATTACTCTTTGTGTCTGTTATTCCAGCATCAGCAATAGATGTTCCTTCACCAAAAGAAGAAGTAGTCTATGGCATCCTTGACCTAGACGGAAGCATTAAAGACCTCTATGTTGTCAACATATTTAATGGCGGTGCTATAACTGATTACGGTAATTATACTGATATTCGCAATTTGACTACCTCGGAAAAAATAGATCAACAGGACAGTCAAATAACTGTTAATACCACAGCAGAAAAATTCTACTATCAGGGAACTCTTGAAAACAAAGAACTGCCTTGGAATATTGCTGTAAAGTACTTTTTAGACGGAAATGAAATATCAGGCACTTCACTTGCTGGAAAGAGCGGTAAGTTAACAATTACAATGTCGGTAAAACCTAATAATAAGATAAATAGTACCTTCTTTAAGAACTATGCACTTCAAATTGCCCTTTTGCTTGACAACAAGCTATGCTCCAATATTCAAGCAGAAAATGCCACCTTTGCTGAAGCAGCAGGTAAAAAGCAGCTTACTTATACAGTTTTACCAGGTAACGATATTGATATTAAAGTAACAGCAGATGTTAAAGATTTTGAAATGGATGCAATCTCAGTTAACGGAATAAAAATGACTCTTGGCATGACATTTGACAGTTCAGAGTTTACAAGTCAGATTTCAGAGCTTACTGATGCCATTAAAGGCCTTGACAGTGGTGCTGCCGAATTGCTGGACGGTCTTAATCAATTATCTGTTGGGATGCAAAAATATACCAATGGAATGAAAGCTTTTACGGGAGGACTTGGGCAGCTATCAAGCGGAGCTGATAAGTTGAATACAGGAGCCACAGCACTAAAAAATGGTTTGAATGAAATAACAAAGCAAAATGATTTATTACTTAATGGTGCTCTAGCAATACAAAAGGCAACCTTTGACTCAGTAAATGAGCAGCTTAGTGGAATGCAACTGGGTCTTCCTACACTTACGCCTGAAAACTACAACACCATATTATCCCCTATTCCAAATCTAGAAGCTGTAAAAAAGCAACTTGACGGTACGGTACAGTTTACCCAAGGCTTAAAGGGTTATATGGACGGTGTTGCACAGCTCGGTGCTGGCGCATCGGATTTAGCAAAGGGTACAGCTGAATTTAAAGGTTCCTCTTCCCTAATAGCAACCTCAGCAAATGAACTTTACACAGCTGTTGCAGAGCTGAATACAGCCATTAAAAAAGTACGAGATGGACTTACTTCATATAAAGCTGGAACAAAAAAGCTAAAAGTAGGAACATCCGGCATGGGCTCAGAAATAGACAACAGAGTTGACGAATTAATCAGCGGTATTTCTGGCAACGGCGATAAGGTAGTATCCTTTGTGTCAGATAAAAACACCAAGGTTTCGGCAGTACAGTTTGTTCTAAAAACAGATTCAATATCTATACCTGAGACTTCAAAGTCAGTAGAAGTCAAACCTGTAAAACTGAGCTTCTGGCAAAAGCTATTAAAATTGTTTGGACTTAATAAAGAGTAATTCTTAGGCTTTCTCTTCTAATATTATATAAATAAATCCAGAAACACCTTTAATAAGGTATTTCTGGATTTACTTTTGTACTGATACAACTGCAAATTATATATCTGCTTTCATGTATTCATCGAATTCCTTTTTAACTTCAGCTGCAGGTTCTCTGGTCATTAAACTCACTACAAAAATCATTACCGCTGAAATTATAAAGGCAGGAAGTAACTCATAGAGATTTATGTATGATTTAACAAAGGTTCTCCACAATATTACTACTATTCCTCCTGATAAAATTCCGGCGATAGCTCCTTGCCAATTCATCCTCTTCCAATATAGCGACATTAATATGGCAGGTCCAAAAGCGGCTCCAAATCCAGCCCAAGCATATGATACCAAGTCAAAAACAGAGCTATTAGGATCGCTGGCAATAACTATAGCTAGAATGGCAACAACTAAGACACTGAATCTGCTTATCAAAGTCATTTGTTTTTCCTTTAATCCCTTAAAAATATTTTTACAGATATCTTCAGAAATAGCTGATGACGTTACAAGCAGTTGGGAATCCGCAGTACTCATTATTGCAGCTAAAATTGCTGTTAAAAGTAGTCCGGCTATAATAGCAAGCCCCGGGCCTTTTAATAAATACTGAACCATGTATATGAATATTTTTTCAGCATCCATACTACCTAACTTTTCAGGGGAAACAACTGTAGAAATATAAGCTCTTCCGATTACACCCAATAAAACTGCAGCACTAAGAGAACAAACCACCCATACAATTGCAATCCTTCTGGCAGGCTTAATATCCTTTGAGTGCTTAATACCCATAAATCTGCTTAATATATGCGGTTGACCAAAATAACCAAGTCCCCACGCTGCAATAGATAATATGCCCATCAACCCCAGACTTCCGATTCCTGTCCATTCAATCAATCCAAAGCCTTCTGGAACTTTAGCAATTGAAGCCGCCAAATCAAAAGTCTCAGCACTTCCACCCATTTTAATAACAGCAATAATCGGTAATGTAATAATAGCAAAAAACATCAGTATCCCTTGAACCAAATCTGTCCAGCATACTGCCAAAAATCCACCAAGGAAGGTATATGAAACTATTACAACCCCACCTATCAGAAGCGCCCACATGTAATCCAGCCCAAAAACAGCATTAAAAAGCTTAGCCCCTGCGGAAAATTGAGCTGCTGTGTATATCAAAAAGAATATAACGATAAATACTGCAGATATCATTTTTATTATATGAGTTTTATCCTTAAAACGATTTTCCAAGTATGTAGGTATAGTTATGGAATCATTAGTATACTCAGAATATTTTCTCAATCTTTTTGCCAATAGGAGCCAATTCAGATACGTACCTACAGCTAAACCTAAAGCTGTCCAAAAAGCCTCCGCCATTCCATTATCCTTTGTCAGCAAAAATGCTGTTCCAGGTAAACCCATAAGCAGCCAGCCACTCATGTCAGAAGCTTGGGCACTCATTGATGTTACCCAGGGATTTAAATTTCTACCCCCTAAAAAATAATCAGTTTGACTTTTGCTTTTTTTGTAAAAATATATGCCCACCCCAAGCATACACATTAAGTAAATAAATAAAACTACAGCATGAATTATTACTTCCAAAATTTCTACACTCCTTTACATTAATTATTTTTTCGTTAATTAAGAATGGAGTAACCGTTGGTAATATAGACTTTCCAGATATATAACTTTACATTTAATCCTCAAACCTAAATAATGTCATTCAAAAATTTGTACCTATAAAAAGTTATCCATATTTCTGTAAAATTCATTCTGCAATAATCATTTCCATGCCTTCATTAGGGCAAAAATCCATTCAAGTACTGGCATGGGTTCGGTTCCCCATTACTTTACTGTTTTGCTCTCTCCTTACACATGAATAATTATACATGAATGTCTATAATTTTACTACCATGTATTTTTTAAGTACTTGCTAACGACTGAAAACCGATACTATCTAATTAATATTCAAAATTCCCCTTTTTAATATATTTCAACTATTAACTTGCCCCAAGCAAGCCAAACTTTATAACAATTCTACATGATTTTATAAAATTGTTCAAATTTAATTGTATATACTATAATCAAAAAATAAAGCTATTTAAGGAGAACTATTAATTATTGTTCAAGATTCATCCTTTGGCTCCGAATGGGACATTAAAGAATTGTTCATTTGATATTTAATATTATGAAACTCTACTTTTTGGGGGTATACACCCCCTCTTTTAAATATGCTTTAATCATTAAACTTTACTTGTGAGCAGATTTGTTATTCTTAAAATATTTGATTTTAATATAAATCAGTCATTATGGGAATACTACATAAAAACTAACAATTGGAGTTATTTTAATGAGTATAAAGAATTCAATAAATTTTGGAGCTGAAAAACTTGGTCGTTTAAAGAAAGTACTGCTGCATAACCCTGAACAGTCCATTAGGAGAATAACGGAGACTAATCTACAATTTTATCTTTATGATAAAGTTCCCGTCTATCCTCGGTTTATTGATGAGCACAATGCCTATAGGAAGCTGTTAACAGACAATGGTGTAGAAGTTTATGAACTGTCTGAACTAATAGTTAACAACCGCGAGTTAATGTCCTACCTTCCAAATCTAGCATACTTGAATGATACGGCAGTTATAACG
>JAEZIB010000011.1 GCA_023416275.1 Bacillota bacterium
GAATAAGTCAGCTAAAAAAACTAGATAAAATTATAAATATAAGAAGAGAATTTGCACAGCAGTATAGTGATGCATTTAAAGGCGAGGAAGGTATTATAATTCCTTACCAGAGTGCTGATGGTAATTCTGCCTGGCATATTTATGTAGTACAGTTGGATACTGAAAAATTAAGTATTGGAAGAAAAGAGTTCTTTAATATACTCCAAGAGCGTGGAATAAGGTCAAATGTACATTACATCCCTGTTTATTATAACCCATATTATCAGGAATTAGGATATAAAAAAGGTATTTGTCCAAGGGCAGAGGCTCTATATGAGAGAATTGTTACATTACCACTATTTGCTAAACTGGAGCAAAATGAAATAGACTATGTAATAGAAACTACAAGGAGTATTTTACAAAACAATAGATTTGAGAATTAAGTTTAATAAATGTTTATTAATTTAAAAAAGGCTAAATTTATTGGTCCATGCAATAATAATTTAAAAATATATTGCACCAAATAATACTAAACACTTGCCACTGAATTTCCGATAAAGTAATTAGAAGAGTTCAAGGAGGTGTCGTATGAAAATAACAGCTAATGATACTAATGTCAATATAAATAATAACAATGGAAATAATAGATCCTCAATTAATAAAACAAATGCTTCTAGTACCGGAAACAATAATTTTGTAAGGTCTGATAAAGATTGGTCTAGAACATGTAACAAAAATATTTCACAGTTGAATGAATATGATATGGAAAATATGCCGGTATCTGAGAGAGTTGTGATTGAAGCAATAGAAAAGGCGAATAAAGCCATTCAAGGTGGTAACAGGAGATTTGAATTTTCTATTCATGATGAAACAAATCAAATAATGGTAAAGGTTTATAACTCTGACACTGATGAACTTATTAAAGAGATACCAAATGAGAAAATTTTAGATATGGTAGCAAAGATTTGTGAGATGGCTGGGATATTAGTTGATGAAAGAAGGTGACAATTATGTCTGGTATAAATAATGTATCAAGCAGTCGTACGAGATTATCTGGTTTATCATCAGGTATGGATACTGATACGGTGGTAAAGCAAATGTTAGCTGCTGAGAGAGCAAAAATTGAAAAGATTGAGGCAAAAGTACAGATTGGTGAATGGAAGACGGAGGCTTATAGGGAAATAACATCGTCTTTGCAGAGCTTTTATAGTACTTATTTTGATACTACTTCACCCTTGAATTTGAAATCTGTAAATTCATTCGCAAGCTTTGCAACATCGTACACTAATACTACTTCAACAAATTATGTAACGCTAACTGGGGTATCAGGCGCGCAAGCAGGGAAATATTCTATTACTGAATTGAGAACTGCTACTTCAGCTACTTTAGCAGGTGGAAATGTCAGTAAGAATATTGAAGGAGAACCGATAAATCTTACAGACCTTGCTTCAATATCAGGAACTAATAATACTTTTTCAATCACTTTAAATGGTGTTAATAAAAGTATTAGTATTCCTACAGACGGAAGTATTGCCACTGTTAATGACCTTAAAGCATCATTGCAGCAAAAAATAAATGAAGCGTTTGGAGCTGACAAAATAAAAGTTGATTTCAATTCAACTTCTGATGGATTAAAATTTTCTGCTGTTAGATCTACTGACGCCTTTAGCATTGACTCAGAAAGTACAGCTAAAACTGTTCTTGGATTGGCTTCGTCAAATCTTTCAAATAAGATTGATTTGGCTGGAAATGTAACAGATAATGCCAATTCATTGAGTACTACACTTACTACTGGGGCAGGTAATACTATAGCATTTACAATTAACGGCACAAGCTTTAGCTTTGATACATCCAAAAAGTCAATTCAAGATATTATGAACGAAGTAAATGCAAATGCAAAATTAAATGTTACAATGAAATATGATGTCACAAAAAATAGTTTTTCAATTAAATCCAATGGAACTGGAGCTATGGAAAAAATTGATATAGCAGACACTACAGGAAATTTCATGTCAGCTATTGGTATCACTGGCTCCAGTGCTGGAACAGATGCAAGCGTTACTTTTAGTGATGGAACAAAAATTGTAAGGTCGTCAAATTCATTTACCTATGATGGTATAACATATAACATTAAGCAGGATTTTACCGCAGGAGCAGATGATCCTATAGAAGCAACAATAACTGCGGATTCTACAAAGACTTTTGAATATATTAAGGGTTTTGTAGACAAGTATAATGAATTAATTGAGAAAGTAAATAAAGAGCTAACTGAAGACAAGTACCGCAATTATACTCCCTTATCAGATGATCAGAAATCTCAAATGACAAAGGAACAGATAGAAAAGTGGGAGGAAAAAGCCAAGTCAGGTTTGCTTAAAAACGACAGTATTTTAACTGGCATTCTTGCAGAACTTAGGACTACTTTATATTCTTCGGTTGAGGGTACTGGAATTTCGCTTTCATCGATAGGGATAACAACATCCGCAGATTATAAGAAAAACGGAAAGTTGGAAATAAATGAATCAAAGCTGAAAGATGCTCTTACAAATAAATCTGAAGAGATTAAAAATTTATTTACAAAATCCTCTGATATTACTTATTATGAGTCATTAGATAGTACGTCAGCAAAAAGTCAAAGATATAAGGAATCGGGATTAGCTCAGCGATTATCTGATGTAATTCAGGATGCAATTAGAACAAGTACAGATAAAGATGGATATAAAGGCACGCTGTTAGAAAAGGCGGGTATTTCTGGTGACCGTTCTGAGTTTACAAATTCATTGTTCAAAGAAATGATGGGTTTTGAAGAGGTAATATACGAAATGAATAGTAGGCTAAATTCTAGAGAAGATGCCTTATATGCCAAGTTTACTGCTATGGAATCAGCAATGAATAAACTAAATGAGCAGCAGAACTACTTAGCTTCAATGTTAGGTACTGGTTCCTAATTATTTAAAGTTATTTAAACATATATAATGGTAAAGAGCACGAATTAATGGAGAAGCATGCCTGTGCCAAAGCTTAGTAAAGGTTAAGGAATGGTAGGCATGGAGCGATTATAAGATACTTAGGAGGACGCTAATGGTTACAAATAACAGTTTCAACCAATATAAGGAGAGTTCAATTAAGACATCTACACCAGAGGAATTAACTTTAATGCTGTATAATGGATTGGTCAAATTTCTTATGCAAGCGCAGAACGCTATTGAAACCAACAATATAGAAAAGGCAAACAATAGTATTTTAAGAGCGCAGGCCATAATAAAGGAATTTCAAGCAACGTTAGACATGAATTATGAGGTGTCAGAAGGCTTGGATAGCTTATATGACTATATGTATAGAAGGCTTATTGAAGCTAATCTTAAAAAAGATGTAAGCATAATAGAAGAAATTCTTGGGTATTCTAAGGAATTAAGAGATACTTGGGCGCAGGCAATGAAAATAGCTAAGCGTTCTATTCCAGCTACAGAGAAGATAGCAAAATAGAACAATTGATAAGCCAATTACGCATTAATAAATATATTAATAAAGCACCTCACAGACTAATTAGGACTTGTGAGGTGTGTTTTTCAGTAGAAAAATAATTTTAATTATATATTAGGATGCTTTAATTGTTTCTACATAGCCGTTATAGAAAGGAAGTAAAAACAGTGCCTGAACAATATATACAAAAGCTTATAGATGTATCTGATAAAAAACTGAATATAATTAAAGAAATATTAAATCTAACAAGAATGCAGTCAGCAATGATTAATGAAAATAGTGCTGATAAGCTTAACAAACTGATTGACCTAAAGCAAAAGCAAATAGACCTAATTGGTGAACTTGACGAGGCGTTTGAGGTTTATTATGGGAGATTAAAATCAGTATTAGGGGTGCAAAGCATAGAAGAAATAAACATGGTTCAGTTTAACGGAGCAGCAGAATTAAAGCAAATTATTACTGATATAACAAACGCTACTAGGCAAATTCAAGTACTTGAGATTGAAAATAAAAATCAAGTTCAAGCTGTACTTGACAATTTAGCAAGCGAAATAAGGAAGGTAAAACGTCATAAAATGGTTAATAATGGCTATAATGTAGCTGCAAAGTTAGATAAACCCTCCTACTTTATTGATCAAAAAAAATAGAAGGCAATAGTGGATATGGACAACTGAAAAATAATAATCCTTTTATTTGTAAGAACCTCCGAACTGTAGAAATTATTTATTGTTTGGAGGTTTAAACTTTTATTGCTCTCTATTAGCTTCTCCTATACATCCATTAATGAACTCTACAACTTTATCCATGTAATTTTCAGGGTTATGTGAAAAGCTCTGGCAATATTCTTGCGATTCTGAGTTCCAATAATTGGCGTTTGCAGGTTTTTTTCTATAGCACATTTCGTATAATAGCCTTGTATTATCTGAGGCTGGGATATCTTGTTGAACACCATCAATTAATAGTAAGGGTGTTTGAATTAATGATGATATTTTTGGAATTATATCCATATTGCTTGATACTTTTGTAAGCTTTCTGACAAAAAATTCAACTGCTTGTCTGAAAGGAGTCTCCGATAAAAAACTGTTTGAATTAATAGCATGGTCTATATAGTTATCAACAGTGGAATAAGGGCTATCACCAATTACCCCTATAATACTTTCTTTATAAGGGCTTTCAACCACTGCAGAAAGACAGGATGAAGCACCTGTTGAGAAGCCCATAAGTATTATTCTATCAGTCCCTTGCTGTTTCAAATATTTTATTGCGCTTAAAACATCTGCGGTCTCATTTTTTCCAAAGGTTGTGATTGAGCCTGATGAATTACCAGAACCTCTTAAATCAAAAGTTAGGACGTTCAAACTTTCATTTGTTAAACGAGAAATCAACTTGAAGGTTTCTTCATCAAATTGAAGCCTATTTTTCCCATATCCATGAACTAGTAAAACAGAAGTTTTTGAAGTACCTGAAGGGAAGAACCAACCGTTAATTTTTTCTTCTGTTTCACCAGTATAGAAGCTGATGTTTTTATAGTTTGGAGCAATGTTAGAGGTGATTTGCGGTGTCTCTAATTTGCTTGGATGGGTTATCTTGTAGGCAGATATAAATGATATAACGCCTGTTATAATAAAAATCAGTATGATTATATATATAGATGCTAAAAATATATTTTTAGGTAATATGCTTTTTCGTTCAGCGTAAGCAACGGTATCAAGCTGCATCAGTATTTCCTCCATAGGTATTGACTATTGTATCCTTAAGACATATTATATTTTTATTTGTTGGGAAAGTAAATATAATCTCCGAATTTACCAGAATGTGTATACATAAAGTTGTGCTATTTAGCACTTAATTATTTTTAGCTAAAATTCCTCACATGCAAAGTTAATTAATATAAGCTAACTCTCCTTTGATAAGTATGCGTACCAATTTATAGCTAAGAAATGACGGAGTAAGAATTAAACGTGATAATAGTTTTTTGTGTATAGTAAAGAGGCTTAGTTAAAGGTATAATTGTTTGCAAATCAATTTATATGGAATATAGAAATTGATAGTAATCCTAAGCTTAAATGTGTACAATAGAAAAAGTTAGACAAGTAATGGCTCTTTAGGAGAGTACGATAAAACATAAAGTGTTTAGGCGAAAGAAACCTAGGTGGGTTCTTGACAAACGAAGAAAATTTGTATGGCACAAAAAGCTGAGCGAAATTTTCTTGCACTGATAGGATAATATCTGAATTTTGAAGCTAATTATTAAGAACATATGGGAGAGTATATTAATGAGTCAGATTTGTAACCAATGCCCAAGACAATGTGGTGTCAATAGAGAGAAAGGTTTAGGGTTTTGCGGTGTGCCAGAGCAGCCAAAGGTAGCGAAGGCTTTTTTACACATGTGGGAAGAGCCTTGTATTAGTGGAACAGCAGGCTCAGGAACAGTATTCTTTTCAGGGTGCAATCTTAAGTGTATATATTGTCAGAATTTTGATATAAGTCAGAAAAATTATGGAAAAGTTATATCTATCGAAAGGCTTCAGCAAATATTTATTGAGCTAATAAATAAAGGTGCTCACAATATAAACCTTGTAAATCCATCTCACTATACCGCAGTGATAAGGCAGGTTTTAATTCAATTAAAGGATAGTGGAAAAATGAACGTGCCAGTTGTATATAATACTAATGGGTATGAGTCAGTAGAAACATTAAAATCAATGGAGGGATTAGTTGATGTATACCTTCCGGATTTAAAATATTATTATGAAGCTACTGCCTTCAATTACTCTAAAGCAAATAATTATCCTGAGGTGAGTAAAAGGGCTGTATTAGAGATGTTTAGACAGGTTGGAAGTCCGGTCCTTGACGAAGCAGGGTTAATTAAAAGTGGCATGATTATCAGACATCTGATACTACCCGGACACACAAAAGAAAGTATAAAAATTTTGGATTGGATAAGTGAGAATTTACCCAAGAGCGTATATATCTCTTTAATGAGCCAGTATACACCATATTATGAAGCAGATAAGCACTCAGAAATTAACAGACCTATAACTAGACAGGAATATGAAAGAGTAGTAAGTCATTTATATAAATTAGGACTTGAAGAAGGCTATGTTCAGGAGAGGCAGTCTGCAGACTCACAATATATCCCAAACTTTAATCTTGAAGGAGTTTAAGAAAAATTTTGTAAATATATGAAAATGTTATTGCAATATTAGATAAAAAGGATTATAATTTATTTTACTAACAATATTTTTTTCAGTCATTTCTTTTTTTTGTTTAGTAATTTTTCTCAAAAGTTTACCCAATTGTTATAGATAAATATTCTTATATTTTAAAAAAGATATTATATTTGTAATTTTTAGTATTATATCATTATCCAGGCTTAACCTTTCTAAACTAATCCATGGAGGATACTAATTGTGCAGGATTCTTTTTATTCAAAGTATAAATACATAAGGACTTTAGGACATGGAGGTTGTGGAGATGTATTTCTTGCTCAGAACATTGTTTTAGGCAATTTTTGGGCTGTTAAAGAAATAAAAAAAGGCAGAAAAACGTCTATAAGCGGTTATATCGAACCAGAAATCCTAAAACGTCTAAATCATCCGGCATTACCCAGAATATGTGACTTTTATGAGGATGAAGACAAGATTTATATTGTAGAGGACTATATAGAAGGTGTATGCTTAAAACAGGTACTTGATGAGAAAGGAAAATTTGAAGAACCAACTGTAATTGACTGGGCTATACAGCTTTGCAGTGTTCTAGAGTACATACACTCCCAAAGACCAAATGCTATTATATATGGAGATATGAAGCCCCATAATATAATTTTGACAAAAGAAGGTTTTGTGAAAATAGTTGATTTTGGAATATCTGCATTGATTCCTGAGAAAATGGATAGCTTTATTGGGACTCAGTCTGGAAAGGCTTCGGATAATGACATAGGAGATCATTATAATAAAGCTGGAATGTGCTTTGTTTCAGATAATAGAATGGTATACAGCCAACAAATAAATGATGAACAGATAGGCGCTGGCAGAAAGACAGTATATGATACTGCTTTTATTGGAACTAAGGGTTACGCAGCACCAGAACAATTTATTGGAAATGGAATAAGCAGGTCAAGTGATATTTATTCACTGGGAATAACAATAATTCAATTATTAACAGGGTTAGATCCGCTATCTTCAATAAAAGATTTTCAGAATGAAAGCTATGCACATAAAATGTCTGCCGAATTATACGAAATATTGAGAAAGTGTATACATCCCAATCCGGGATTGAGATATAAGAGTGTAGACATATTAATGAAAGAATTCAGGCAATACAGCTTACGATATTATGTTTTAAATGAAAACAATATACTAGAAACAAAAAGGTCATTAGACCTTACCAAAATTATAACTATCACAGGAGCTAGAGGGACAGGAGTATCAACAATAACAGTTGCAATGGCTGAGTGTTTAGCAAGAGAGCCAACACGAGTATGCGTAGTTGATTTGAGTACATCAGCAAGGCTTGGGGATAGTATATTTCTAAAACCCACAAGCAATCCAGTTACTAAAGAGAAAAAACATTTTAATCACATATCTAGAGTAACTTCAAATTTGTATTATATCAATTTTAACGATCTAAAAGAAAAAATTCTTTATGACAATTTAATACTTCATAGACAGTTGGAGCAGCTGCAACAAAGTTTTTCATATATAATTATAGATGTTGACATAATATTTTTGGAAGCTCTAGAACAGTATTCTAGTCATATATTCATAGTTTCTGATATGAACCCTTTCAATTTATATGAAATTAATCAAGTAATGAAATCACGTGAGTTAGCCAAGAACTGCATTTCAAGGACATCCTTCATTATTAATAAATTTTGCACGGGGGAATTAAGCTCACGTAGTATTTTGCAAGGCATACTATTGACTGATGATATACCTAATGAGCTGCAAGAGTTGATTGCATACGCCAAAGCTTTTGAAGTTCCATATGAACAAATGGTTTATATAAAATGGATGTATAGCTTTTTTGGAGAAGCGTTGAATTTTCATAAATCAATTGATAATAATTTTAAAAAATCCATTCTAAATATCATATCAAATACAATTTTACAGACTAAAAACAAAGAAAGCCGATTTATATTTAGAAAGCTGATTTCTAAGATGGTTACATGACAAAGCTGGTTGTGAGCAGCTCGAAACATAGTTAGTACAAATATTCACGAAATGTTTACCATAATTATAGCCTAAATGGGGCGTGGAGGTTAGTATGAGCAAAAGGTTAATTATTAAGACAACTCTTATATGCTTTGGAATATTTTTAATTCTAAGTACACTAATATTTACTTTTCTTTTGAAACAATATCCATTAGATTCTGATGAGCATATTTTGGTTCCTGTAGCAGCCGTGGATATAGAACAAGGAACTGTGATTCAAGAAAAGCAGCTCAAGATGAAAGATATACAGAAATCTGCTTCAAATAGCTCAATAGCAATAAATATAGGTCAAATTGTAGGCAAAAGAGCTAAGTCAGAAATCTGGAGAAATGATTACATAAGAGATAGAGATTTAGTTTCAAATAATAACTGGTTTAAAGAGGATGAGAGAATAATCATATTGCCAATGAACATAGAGGAGAGGTTGGCTAATCTGATTAAAAAGGGCTCTTATGTTGATATAAGACTAAAAGAGGAGTCAAAAGCTGTAGTTGAAACAATCCTGTACAAAGTAAAAGTGGAGGATGTTCTGGACGAAATGGGTAACTCTCTTGATTCAAAAGCATCAATGAATACAAAAACAGCATATATGGAGCTGATTCTTGATGAAGAAGACAGGCAAAAAGTATATTCTGCAACTATGTCAGGGAAGTTGATATACGAGCTTTATTGTGATGAAACACAGAAAGCTGATACTAGCATCGCAGATTGATAAATTAGTATTGCGTTAAAACAGTATAGCCCTTAAGTGGGATTGGAGGTATACATGGGCAAAATCTTAGCTGTATGTTCTGATGACAAAAAATCTGGAAAGTCGATAGTATCTTATTTAATAGCAAATAAGATTAAAAAAATAGCACAAAATGATTATAAAATATTGGTTTGTTGTTTGAATTTAAATTATAGTGCATTGTATAGGTTGTTTGGAATGGAATTTTCTGCTGTAGGATTAGAGGAACTGGTCAATCATAAGGTTTTTGAAGAGGATAAATCAGATATACTATCAAGCATAGTTCCTCAAAGTAATGGTATCTACTTTTTAGGAAGCTATCGGACAACAAATTCATATATTCAAAAAAATATTGAAGAATACAATAAATTGTTTAAAAGGCTACAGAATAGCTTTGATATCATTATTTTTGACACTGTATCTGGAACTGGAAGTACTCTAACGGATTTTGTTATGCAGAGGGCTGATATCATAGTGAGACTTTTTGTGCAAGATAACGAGAGCATGAAGACTTTATATCGTAAAGACGATATAAAGTTACCTCACGATAAAAAAACACTATATATAGTGTCTAAGTACAGAGATATTTACCCAAGAGTTAGTGACATTAATCGCAGGTATTCATTAAAAAAGATTTTTACCCTTGACTACTGTGAAAAGCTTCAGGAAATGAAAAATAGAGATAGCCTACATCTATACCCTCAACATGAAACGAGCTGCAATGACTCTGTAAATCGTGTCTCACGATATATTTTAGAGGAATTGAACCTACTACCCCAAGATGGACTAGTAAAAGATTCACCTGTAAGGTACATATGTAATTTAAAATACACTTTAAAAAAACTAAAGCTGTTACGGTATGGAGGGAAAGAGCATGAAGACACTGCAGAATTTGTGCCTAAAAGAGCTGATGGCTTGTATTGAAGAAGAATTGAGAATAAATGGGCTTAACGAGATTCGAGATATCCATGAAAGCAAAGTAGGCTATCTAGAGGAGGCTAGACAACTACAGAAGCTAATGGCTATTGATGGGAGTATTCAAGCAAGAGAGTTTATGCAAAATAGCATTTATTTTCTATTGATCGAGAAGACGGGAATTATAACCTCAGATAATATTGATACGCTTATAAAAGAATATCATATAAATTATTTTGAAAATATATATACTGGCGGGGATAATCAGTGTATTAGTAAGCCTATTGACAATGAAATAATGAATTACTTGAGTAAATACTCTATTAAATATCAGGATGAGTATGATGTGAAACTTCAGAAGCTAACGCAAATAATATATCAAGAGGTATATGGCTATGGGATATTAGATGAATTGATATTTGACTCACACTTGAACGAAGTAGCATGTACTAGAAGAGATTATATATGGATTCAATATAACGGAATTAAAAGACATTTTCCCAACCCTAATTTTATTTTTAAAAACGAAGATAACTATAGGATAATTGTAGAAAACAGGTTAACATCAACAGCCTTGGAAGAAATGAATGCAGGTACACCATTAATTAATGCCATTTTAAATAATGGCGCAAGAGTTACGGCTTTAAGACCTCCGCTATCAAAATACTATGTAGTAAACATAAGATTGTTTGCGTCGAAAGCTCAATTAGTGAAATATCGTAATAATTTTGTTGAGGATAGGATTTCAAGAATTATTGAGCTGCTTGCCAGTAAAGGGAGGAGGAACGTAGCAATTATAGGTGAACAGGGCTCTGGTAAAACAACAGCTGCCGATGAACTAATTATAAAGCAACTAGACTCAGATATTAGTATTGGTCTAGCAGAAAATATTCATGAACTAAACATATCCTCAAACTACCCTCAGAAGAATATTGTTGAATTGCAATATACAAGAGATTTTAAACCCTCTGATATAACAGAGATATTTTTTAGACTAAACCGAGATATAGTTATATACGGTGAAGTGAGAAATTCCTATGAAGCCTTTGAGATGATAAAGGCGATGTTAAGACAAGCAAGGGGGAGTTTATTTACTTTCCATTCATCAAGTACAAGAAGGATGATTCATGATTTGAGACAGCTTTTAATGCAGACTGGATACTATACTGATTTTAGAGAAGCACAGTTTGATGTGGCAGATGCAGTTGATTTAGTAGTACATATAAAACTTGATAGAGAAACAGGACAAAGATATGTATATAAAGTGTCTGAGGTTTTAGCTGAAGAAAGCAGCATGTCATTTCAAATAAATGACCTTTTCGTTTTTGATAAAGAAAGTGGAAAGTACTGGTCAAACCCAGAGGGCTTATCAAAAGAGCAGATAATATCCAGTATGGAATATGAAATGACGCAAGCAGATGTAGACAAGCTTCGTGAATTATTTTCCTTAGAGCAATATGAACCAGAACGAAACTAACACAAATCAAATATCGATAATGGCATTCAATAGAAATAAGCATTATCAAAAAAAGACACTAGTTATTTAGCAGGGAGAAATAACTCATGCAAAATATAAATCAAAATATTACAAATGATATCGAAAAAAGTATTTTCAATACTATACTTACAAATACCTTTCTCAAGAACATGTATCAACAAATAATATCATATATTCTTCAGCTGCAAGATATTATTTTAAACAATAAGCTATACTTGTCAATGGTTTTAGTCGGCTCTCTTCTTATTTTATCAGGTTTGTATGTTTCTATATATAAAAAGTCATTATCAAAAAACAAAAAACAGCTAAGATTTGTTAATATTGTTAGAGATATAAAGCACATTGAACTTATTACAAATAGGTTTCCATTAAAAGTACTTTCCAACAAGCTTAATGAAGCCATGTCATATTTTATGATAGAAACCGGTATGCAGCGAGGAATTGTTGCTCTTTTATCGCTAGTGCTGCCTTTCTCAGGAATTCTTTTATATTTAATGATAGGGGGGGGACTGAACCTCTGGTACACAAGGTTTATTACTTTGGCTCTTTGTATAATGCTACCTTATTATATATTTACATTGGCAGTAGACTATATGAAATACAATATTAGATTAAAGATTCCGTTACTTATTGATAGCTTCCGTAGTTCCTTTATGATGCATTATAGGGTTAAGCCTGCATTACAAGAATGTGGTAAAAGAACCCATAAAGCATTAGGAAGGATAATTCTAAGAGCATCTGATAGCAGTGATTTAAACGAAAGCTTATGTGCAATTAGAGATAGAGTTAATGACACCTGGTTTAACATTTTTGTTCTACTAATTTTAAATTATCGGGAAAATGGAGGGGAGCTTATTGCACAGCTTTATAAGTTGAGCAGAAGTATTACAAGATACAATAATATTGAAAAGAAGAAAAATAAAAGACTCATATGGTATGAAGTGTTTGTAATTCTAACAAGTATTTTCAGCCTGCCAGCAATAATATTACTAAATAAAATGATTTTGGGTCTTAGTGCTTGGTCTTATTATGATACAACTTCAGCATTTACAAAAGTAATGATATTTTCAGTAATGGCATTAGTAGTTGTGAGAACTTTAAGAAGAATGTAAAAACATATGCTGGTTTCAAAAAAGGCAAGTTGGTAAGCTAGTACTGCCTATATCAATGTTCTAAAGACCTTTGTACTAGCAACCAGCTTGGGAATAGGGTTTAAAGAATAACGTAAAAGGAGGGGAAGGAAGTATATGCAAGACTCAATTGAATTTTTATGTTGGGTGCTGTGCATGGTTTATTATGATTGATATTATTACGGTAACTTTAATTACAATAGGGCTGTCTATGATTGTTTACGGGTTTGTTATTAAAATATTAAAGCCAATTAAAGGCTTAAAAAATCCAAAAGCTAAAAAATATCAAGAAGTACAGGAAATATTAGAAAACATCACATCAAAAGGGCTTATAGGTAAATCACTAAATTATCTGGCAAGAAACAAAGAGTTTTTCCTCAATAAATTTATAATAAAAATACTAGAGATTAGTGAATCTGGAATTAGCCTACAGCAACTTTATTTTCTAAAAATAGGATGTCTTTTTTTGTGCACACTTCTATTAACTGTAATGGGCTATACAAATAAAATTAGTCAAATAAAGCTTATTACAGCATTTTTAGCAGAAGGAAAAAGTGTTATCTCACAAGATGATTCATATGACCTAAATAAATACCAACTATACAAGAAAATATTAGATGGTGTAGGAAAAGAGAAGCTTTCTAAAGCAAACAGTGTAGAAAAGTATAGTTTAGTTGAAGATAAAATGGCAGAATATTTCAATACTGCAGATGTGAAAATACTTCAAGAAAAGACAGATTGGTTTTTGAAGGCGTGGTCGGAAGTAGATAAAATAAGTGCATTTAAAGAATACTATATAATAATTATTTTAGCAGCAACCTTCCTGCCAGAATTTTTTCTGATTATTAAGTGGCTTCTAAGAGGTTGTATTTACAAAAAAGAAATAATAAAGCTAGAGTACATTTTTGAACTTCTGGCAAGAGTAGATGGCATAAAAACAATAGATATAATTAATGAATTAGCAAAATCCTCTAAGATATTCTCTAAATACATGAATGAGTTTGCTGTTATGTTTCAATTCAATAAGCAGAATGCTTTTGATTATTTAAAGAGGAGAAATATAAAAGGATTATCAAAAATGGCAAATATTTTGGAAATATACAGTATGTCAGATAAAGAGTTGGCAATACAGATATTGGATAGAGAAACGATGGAAAGAGATGAGCAGATGATTATTACAGCTGAAGAAAGCATTGATTTTATTGATTTGGTAGCATTTCTATGTATAGTTCCTATTGTATATGAATTAGCTAGATTAATGCTTGATCCAATGCTGAATATGGTTTACAAAGCGTTCGATTTTGTATAATTCCTTGGTTTCTAACTCAACTTTCCTCCATGAAAATTGTAGGTGTGGGAGACTTATCAATGGAAATTTAGGTTGGGAATAGTTGCATGAATTTGTTGGGCAATAAAGCTTGCTGAATTAATACAAAGATTTTGGTATTCCTGTATGTTTCAATGTCAGCACGCTCTAAGTATTTTTGTTAGAAAGCGCAATATGCTATTTTAGAACACTTTAGAGTTTTTGTTTTATGTAATACAAAATTTTTGGTTGGAGAGTGAAACAATGAAGCAAATAATAATTGCAATATCAATGTTATCTATTGGGCTTGCTCTTATCATTGGAGTGGTCCTTCCGATATTTGAGCGTGGAGAGAGTACGGGAGATAGTGCTGTTTTAAAGGGTCGGTCGGCAATTACAAGAGTGGGTCAGTTGATGAACTGAGAGCTAAAGTAAGAACATTATATAAATTTAAAGGAGAATTACAAAAATGAAAAAAATTATTATTTCGATAGCTATGTTTGCTATAGCAATGGCACTATTAATTTCGGTAATTATACCACTTGCGGAACACGGAAAAGAAAATGGAGTTAAGGCAGAAGCACAGGTAGACACAATAGATACTGAAATTAATTCATTAGGCAGTACGGTTAGATAGCTTAAAAAATGCAAAGTTTACATTTCATGCATTTGTTTTTGTCTTCGTATATCAAAAAGCTGCGAGCAGCTTTTTGTGGGATTGAGCAATCCTTTGCACGAATATGTTGGATTTCACTATTTGCGGCGCCGATGGTACTGGTGTGAAGGGTAGACTGACAAAATTATTTAACTAGGAAGGAGAGCATGTACAATTTTTTAATTGTCTATCAAAAATAAGAAAATGAAAAATATAATTATTGCAATTATTATGTTTGCAATATGTGTTGCACTTGTAATTGGTACAGTTCTTCCAGTAACAGAGCTCATATCTGACACTGGTGGTGAAGTGTTCGATACTGTTAAGCTGCTTAATGATAATATTACAGCTAATTAAAAAAAGCATACATTCAAATACTTTAGTAAAGCAAAAAGACATAGAGTATTTTCTTTAGCTGAGAGTATTGGCGAAGCCAGTTTTGGTTCAAAAATTTCGCCTTAAATATAGTCTCAAAAACAAATTTTGTACTAACGGGGTGCTTCTTTGAGCAATAAAAACCCAAAGTGGGTTCTGACTGTTGATGGATGTATTAGCCTGTTTTGGGATAATTATGTCGTTAAGCTTGCTTTTAGCGTGACATTACTGGATTATAAAAGAGCCTATTAAAAGGAGTTTACATATTACATGAATAAAGTATACGCGTTTATAATAATCATTCCACTAATTGCGATTATATTTCTTAAAGCAATGAGTTTTTATGAGTTTGATACAAAGCAAAGATATATTAAGAATGCTATAGACAGTGTCGCACATAAGGTTATGATAACTGGCGTAATGACAGTTAAGGACAAAGAAGAATTAATGAGAAAACTGCAAAAGCTAAGTCCATTTGAAGATGAAGATGTTATATTAAAATGTGGTGCTATGGACTTAGATGTAACATCATCAAATCTTAGTTATTATAGTTTGGGAGATGTACTTGATAGAGGACAAATATTCAGCATCTATGTCAAATCTGATTCAGAAACTGATTTTTCCAGAATGGAGGGAAGTTCAGATGATGATAAGCTTTTTTATAAGGCAAAAGCTGTTTGCAGGGTTGAAAAAAATAGACAACAGGACTAATAGCTGTTTTGGTGATTTTAATAAAAGCCAGGCAGGAGGCGGTCTGGGAATAGTACTTATAGGTCTGGGAGCCATACTTATAGCTTTTACAATTCTCATAAATATTGCAGATTACTCTATTTTAACATATAAGAGGAATGCTATTTCTAAAGCAATGGACTATGCTGTAAATGCTGCAGTACAGGAACTAAATATAAATCAAAGCATAATTGGATTGGCAGATGGGTTTGCTGAAGATACGGGGAGTAGAAGCCTAGATGGAGTCAAGTTAGATATTGATAGGGCTCAGGAAACATTTCTGATGGTATTTTATGAAAACTATAATTCTATTAATTTTAGTATTGATGAAAAATTGTTATTATGTGCTACACATACAATTGAGCAAAATCTGAAATATATAATGAAAGCTGGTAATGGACAGATAAATGAAGGGAACCTTGAAAATCCTGAACTTTTAGAATCTAGAATTAATCAGGCTATAGACCAATATTGGATAAATCCAGAGGATACTAGTCAGATATATATAAACGGAAATGAAAAGACTAATATTTTAGAAAAGGGGGTTTACTTATTTGCATTTATAAAAGACATTAAGATAAAAGGCCTTTATTCACAAAGAACCACTAGCTTATCTAGCTTCGCTGGTGCTAGAGTTGAAAGACAGAAATAATAGAAGTTAATCCCTTGATTTTTTAATAAAAAGTCTATCGATGAATGGACTTATTAATGGCTTGTTGGCAAAATAATTGCATGAATTAGTAATGGTGCATCTGTTCACTAGCTAATTCATGTAATTTTATATAAACCAACGTTCTATTAATAAGTATCCTGTACCTCAATCCATATTGGAAAAGTTGAGTTTATTCTAATATCTAATAAAACCATTTTAGTGTAAAATATTATTAGTTAATAATAAGGTATTAACTGATAATGGAAATAAAGAAATGGTGCTAGCGAACAACATTATATATACAGGGAGCTACAATGAAAAAATATAAAAAGGTTTATATTGAGATAACGAATATTTGTAATTTAAACTGCAATTTCTGTCCTTCGACAAAAAGACAGTTAAAATATATGAGTAAACAAGAATTTTTACATGTTATATCCCAAGTGAGACCGTTTACAGATTATATATATTTTCATTTGATGGGAGAACCGCTACTGAATCCGGAGCTGGAAGGTTTTCTTGAGATTTGCAAAAACACTGGGCTACAGGTAAATATAACCACAAATGGGACGTTGTTAAAAAGGTCTTCAGGCATATTGCTTAATGCATTGGCGCTGAGAAAGGTGAGTATTTCTCTACACAGTTTTGAAGCAAATGATACTCAGTTAGAAATACAGGAATATTTGGCTGATACAATTGATTTCGCAAAAGAGGCAAGTAAAAAGGGTATAATTTGTGAATTGAGACTTTGGAATGGAGAAAGTGAAGGAATAAATGCCAGCAACAATTTGAATTCACAGATACTTAAAATGATAGAACAAGCTATTAATATAGACTTTAGTTTGCAAGATGCTTTGAAACAGGGCAATAATATTAAGCTTCAAAACAAGTTGTTTTTACAATTAGCTCAAAAATTTGAATGGCCTGATATGGATAGTGAAATAATTGATGATGGAGTATTTTGCTATGGTCTACGAGATCAGTTTGGGATTCTGGTTGATGGCACAGTTGTACCCTGTTGCTTAGATAACGAAGGGAATATTCCGTTAGGTAATATTTTTAATGAACCACTAAGTAAGATATTAAGCTCAGAGAGAGCTAAAAAAATATATGCTGGTTTTACCGCAAGGAATGCAGTTGAAGAACTATGTAAAAAGTGCGGATATGCTAAAAGACATAAGAGATAATATTTTATGATGTTTAGTAAATTAGCATGTTATAATTTTAAAGCTTTTATACAACATAAATGATATAATAAATATTATATTTATTGGGATTTTTTAAGGATTAGGTTTAAATATCTTAAATGTAAAGTTGATTTTATAAATAATAATGGCTGGCTAGCAATAGCAATGTTAATAAATTATAAAGGGGGATCAGGTTCATGCCTTACGTGATGAAGGTATGAACATAATTATAAATTGAATATTTTATCTGCGGAAGGCATTTCAAAAAGCTATAGTGAAAAAATTCTATTTAATAATATATCATTAGGAATTGGTGAAGGGGACAAAATAGGTCTCATTGGTATAAATGGAACAGGAAAAAGTACCTTGTTAAAGATAATTGCGGGGTTAGAGACTACTGACACGGGAAGAATAATAAAAGGAAATAGTGTAAGAGTAGGTTATCTTGAACAGAGTCCTTCCTTTGAAGCTGGTACAACTGTGCTTGAGCAGGTTTTTGCAGGACCTACGCCAATTATGCAGCTGTTACGTGAGTATGAGCTTGTGCTAAGAAAGAGCGAACAAAAACCAGATGATACTAATTTGCAAAAGCAATTATTAGGATTAATGAACAAGATGGACAGCTTAAATGCGTGGTCTATAGAAAGCGAAGCAAAAACCATTCTTACAAAATTGGGTATAGATGATTTTAGTGCTGATGTTGCAACGCTATCAGGGGGACAGAGAAAGCGTATAGCAATGGCTGGAGCATTGATTAATCCAACAGAATTGTTGATATTAGATGAGCCTACCAACCATATAGACAATGACTCTGTAGATTGGCTGGAAAAATACTTGAACACCAGAAAAGGTGCTCTTCTAATGGTGACGCATGATAGATATTTCCTTGAAAGAGTTGCAAATAGAATTATTGAACTGGATCATGGAAGTCTATACAGTTATCAGGCTAATTATAGTAAATTTCTTGAGATGAAAGCCGATCGCGAAGAGCTTACGCAAGCATCTGAAAGAAAACGTCAGAATTTACTCCGAAATGAACTTGAATGGATTAGGAGAGGTGCTCAAGCTCGTTCCACAAAGCAAAAGGCTCGAATAGAAAGATTCGAAAAGCTACAGGAAATTGATTCGCCAATGCAGGATGACAATGTAGAAATCCAAGTGGGAGCATCAAGATTAGGAAGAAAAATTATAGAGATTGAAAATATACAAAAGGCTTATGGTGAAAATAAGGTTATAAAGGATTTTAGCTATATACTACTTAGAGATGATAGAATAGGTATAATTGGACAAAATGGGATTGGAAAATCAA
The DNA here is from genome assembly GCA_023416275.1 of Bacillota bacterium. GTDB lineage: Bacteria > Bacillota > Clostridia > Acetivibrionales > DSM-1351 > Ruminiclostridium. The sequence continues at coordinate 19,165 of JAEZIB010000011.1, forward strand.
CACTACTTGGAATAATTACAGGCGAAATTAAGCCTGATATGGGTAAGGTTGAAATTGGGGATACTGTCAAGATTGGATTTTTCACTCAAGAAAATGTGAACATGGACCAAAATCTTAGAGTTATAGATTACATCAGGCAGGTTGCTGAAAATATTGAAACGAAGAACGGAAGTATTAGTGCATCTCAAATGCTGGAAAGATTTTTGTTTGCACCTAATGTTCAGTGGACACCTATATCCAAGCTTTCAGGAGGAGAGAAAAGAAGACTGTATCTCCTGAAAATTCTTATGGAAGCACCTAATATTCTCTTGCTAGACGAGCCTACAAATGATTTGGATATTCAGACATTGACTATACTAGAGATCTATCTTGATGAGTTTCCAGGAGCAGTAATAGCTGTATCCCATGATAGATACTTCTTAGATAGAATAGCAACGAAGATATTTTCCTTTGAAGGTGGCGGCAATATAAAAAAATATGCTGGAAATTATTCGGATTACCGTGAGTATGTATCCAGCCAAGCCCAATCAGATGAAGCAGCAAAAAAAACTGTTGACGTTAAACAAGACAGTAATTCACAAAATAAAGCTGATAGACAGGGTCAAAAGGAGAGACAGCTCAAGTTTACTTTTAAAGAACAAAAGGAATTTGAAGAAATAGATAATATAATAGCAAATCAGGAAAGCCAGCTGGAAAAGATACAAGAAGAAATTGATAAAGCGTCTAGCGACTTTGAAAAGCTTCAGGAGCTATTGGCAAAACAGCAGCAATTGGAGGAACAACTGGAATATTCAATGGAACGATGGACTTACTTATATGAATTGGCTGATAAAATAGAAAAAAGCAAAGTTGGAAAAACCAAAGGAGAATAAATGGAACAATTATTTGAAAGTATGGAACTAAACAAGTCATTGGTTGACGCACTTAAGAAGGTTAATATTACAGTGCCTACCGAGATTCAGTCCAAGGTAATACCTGAGGCACAGAATAATAAGGATCTGATAATTCAATCGGAAACAGGAACTGGGAAAACTCTTGCTTATTTGCTACCTCTTTTTGAAAAAATAGATACGCTGAAAAAGGAAATGCAGGCAATTATACTTGTACCCACCCATGAACTGGCTATACAAGTTGAAAGGCAGATAGAAATGCTGTCTCAGAATTCGGACTTAAAGGTAACCTCCACTCCTATAATAGGTGATGTAAATATACTGAGGCAAATTGAAAAGCTTAAGCTTAAACCACATATAATTGTAGGCACTGCAGGTAGAATACTTGAATTAATACAAAAAAAGAAAATTTCTGCACATACAATAAAAACCATTATTATAGATGAAGCTGATAGATTGCTTGATGATAGCTATATTGAGGGGACAAAAGCTGTTATCAAGACCACACTAAAGGAGAGACAGATAGTAATTTGCTCTGCCAGTATATCTGTACGTACAATTGAACGGGCGAAGCTGTTTATGAAGGAGCCCATATTGATAAAAAGCACTCCAAAGATGCAGGTTCCTGGTACAATTGAGCATATTTACTTTGTGGCAGAGCAGCGTGAAAAAGTAGAAGTAATGAGAAAAGTCATTAGAATGATAAATCCACAAAAGGCGATTGCATTTTGCGGTAGCGGATATGACATTGAAGAGGCTACTGAGAAGCTTAAATACCATAAAATAAATGCAGACAGTATACATGGTTCAAATGTAAAGATGGATAGAAAAAAGGTAATGGAAAATTTCAAATCGGGAAAGCTGCAAATATTAGTTGCCACAGATATTGCAGCCAGAGGACTTGATATAGATGGGGTAACTCATATAATTAATTTAGATATACCCGAGCGTTCTATGGAATACCTGCATAGAGCCGGAAGAACTGGTAGAAATGGCAAGTCAGGTATGACAATATCAATTGTGACTGAAAAAGAAGTCGAGTTTATGAAGCAGTATGAAAGAGAACTTAACATATCCATATCACCTAAGGCAATGAAGAATGGTGTTATGACTGAGTATAAAAAAGGTGCGAAAAATAAAAATGCTTCTCAGACTACAGGAGCAAATAGTGGTAAGACACATAGTAAATCCAGCTTTAAGCATAAGTCAGATGGTGATGGAAAGGCAGGCAATAGAAAGAAATTTAATGAAGGGCAATCTAGTATTCGTCATGATGAAAAACGTGGATCTGAGGGTATTTATAAGAGCAAGTCCTTTATAAGCTATAAACATGCTGACAAACAAGCTGCGGGGGACAGACTTAATAGCAGCAGGAAAGCCCCACGAACAGATGGCAAAGGAACGGAAAACAGTAGGCAAGGTGTATTGGAACAGCAATCTGAAAACTATGGCAAGATCAAAAGCAGTAAACTATCAACAAGTTATAAATCGAACAGCAGGGCATCTGCAAATCGCAGCTCTAATGGGAAGCAAACAACTAATGGTGGTTCAAATGGCAAAACATCATCAGGCGGCGCAAAAAACAGTAAACCTATGGTATTTAGAAAACCCAAATAACCTGAAAGGTGGATTAAAGGTTAACTAGGTTCAAAAATAGAAATAAAGAATAAGAACTATAAGGGGGTTAAGTTCTATTGGAATCAACAACTATACCAAAGTCATGGGAGGGAATTTTAGACTCGGCAAGTTTCATACCAATTACAAGCATGAAGTCTATTGAGCGCTATCGTGATACACGTTGGACAAAGGGACTTAGCATTCACGAAACCTTTGAGATGGTATACATTAAGTCGGGTGAAGGGTTGTTTGAAATTGGAGACCAGAGTGTTGAAGTTGGGTCAAATGATATAGTTATTATTAAACCTCATCAGCACCATCAGTTGAATGCAAAGTCAGCTCATGGGTGTGACTTCATTGTATTATATTTTAAATTTGTGAGCAGGGCTCACAAAGATTTATCCGAGACTTCACTGGCTGATTTTATAAACTATGTAAGCGGTAAGGCTTCAGGTGCGTTTATTAATCTTAAGGTAAGCCAAAAAAATGATATTATAGGGCTGCTGAATAGAATATTGAAGGAAAAAGCCAGTGATCAGCTAGGTAGTGATTTGCTTAATTATTTAATGCTGATGGAACTATTTGTACTTATTTCCAGAGCGTTGAAGGCTGAATGGGAGAATAGCATAAAAAATAAAAGCCCAAAAATAAAGGAGCTTATGCAATCAGCTATACAGTTTGTTCAAAATAATTATGAAAGAGAGATATCTATTACTGATATTGCGCGATATGTTTTTCTTAGTCCGAGTTATTTTACAAGAGCTTTTAAGGAAGAAACAGGTTTTAGTCCAATGCAATATCTCCTAAATATTAGAATTACGCGTTCTTGTGAGTTGCTTGAGGAAACTGATTTAAAAGTGGCAGATATAGCACATAGTGTTGGATTTTCAAACCAGCAGAGATTCAATGATATATTCAAAAAGCAAATGAAAATGACTCCTATGCAATATAGAAATACGTCAAAAAACATTCAAAATTAATAATAATAACGATAAATAACAGGAAGAACACTTTTTAGTATTAATATATAATTGCAACAAGACAATACTAAAAGGTGTTTTTTATGTTTTAAATACAAAATAGTATTATTGTCATAAGCAATGTTGGCAAGACAACTTGGTTATGTTGAGTATTTATTGTAGGTCAGTGCTGTATAATGACTTCCAAATAGCATATAAACAGATATATGACCAGTATAGCGGTTCAGATTCAGAGGGAGCACAAACTTCTGCTAAATCTAAGAACAATTTCGCAAAATTATAAATATAGTAAGTTTTTTATATAATAGATAATATCCTTTATATAAGACTTATGTAAGACTTTAAAAGAAAGAGGAGGCGTTTTAAATGGGAATGACGATGACACAAAAAATTCTTGCAGCTCATGCAGGGATGAGATCAGTGAGGGCTGGACAACTTATCAAGGCAAAGCTAGATATGGTTTTAGGAAACGATATTACTACACCAGTGGCTATTAAAGAATTTGATAAGATAGGACTGGATAAAGTGTTTGATATAAATAAGATTGCAATAGTTCCTGACCACTTCACACCAAACAAGGATATTAAATCAGCAGAACAAGTAAAGCTTTGCAGAGAGTTTTCAAAGAAGATGGGAATTGTAAACTTTTTTGAAGTGGGACAAATGGGTGTTGAACATGCATTGCTTCCTGAAAGAGGACTTGTTGTAGCGGGAGATGTAGTTATAGGAGCCGATTCGCACACTTGTACTTATGGAGCATTGGGTGCATTCTCTACAGGAATTGGAAGCACTGATATGGCAGCAGGAATGGCAACAGGAGAAGCTTGGTTCAAGGTTCCAGAGGCAATTAAGTTTGTGCTGAAGGGAAAACCCCGCAAATGGGTTGGAGGAAAAGATGTAATTCTTCACATTATTGGAATGATAGGTGTAGATGGAGCACTATATAAATCAATGGAGTTTACTGGTAGCGGCTGCCAAGAACTTTCTATGGATGATAGGTTTACAATTGCTAACATGGCAATTGAGGCAGGTGCTAAGAATGGTATATTTGAAGTAGATGATAAGACTATAGAATATGTAAAAGAACATTCTACAAGAAATTACACAGCTTATAAAGCAGATGAAGATGCGGAATATTGTGAAGTTTATGAGATTGATTTAGATACAATTAAACCAACAGTTGCATTCCCACATCTTCCTGAAAATGCTCGTACAATAGACAATGTGGGAGATATAAAAATAGATCAAGTAGTAATTGGCTCATGTACAAATGGAAGAATTGAGGATATGAGAATTGCTGCTGAAGTATTGAAGGGAAGAAAGGTACATGAAGATGTACGCTGTATTATCATTCCTGCTACTCAAAAGATCTGGAAACAAGCTATGAATGAAGGCTTATTTGATATATTCATTGATTCTGGAGCAGCTGTAAGTACACCTACATGTGGACCATGCCTTGGAGGACATATGGGTATTCTTGCAAAAGGAGAAAGAGCAGTTTCTACAACAAACAGAAATTTTGTTGGGCGTATGGGACACCCCGAAAGTGAAGTTTACTTGGCAAGTCCTGCTATAGCAGCTGCATCTGCAGTTTTAGGAAAAATTGCAGGACCTGAAGAGTTGGACTAATAAGTTTGATAAATTTTATATGAAAAGTGGTGCTGAACCTTGATAAATTGTATTTTGTCAAGGTTTACCGGCAACATGTTCTGATATTGGTAAGGTCTAAGTGAACAATTACAAAGTGTGAGGAGGCAAAAAACATGAATGCTAAAGGTAAAGTTATAAAATATGGAAATAACGTTGATACAGATGTAATTATACCTGCAAGATATTTAAATACATCAGACCCTGCAGAATTGGCAAGTCATTGTATGGAGGATTTAGATGATAAGTTTATATCAAAAGTTCAGAAGGGTGACGTAATGGTAGCTGGAAAGAATTTTGGCTGCGGTTCATCTAGGGAGCATGCTCCTATTTCTATTAAAGCAGCAGGGATATCTTGCGTTATTGCGGAAACATTTGCTAGGATTTTTTATAGAAATTCAATAAATATAGGACTTCCTATTATTGAATGCCCTGAAGCGGCTATAGATATAAGTGACGGTGATGAGGTTGAAGTTGATTTTGATAAAGGCAGCATTAAGAATCTTACAACAGGTAAAACCTATCAAGGTCAGCCATTCCCAGAGTTTATGCAGGAAATTATTTCTGCAGATGGGCTGATTAATTATATTAAGCAAGCTAAATAACCCAACTTTTACGGTGTATAAACTTATCATAAGTTTGTTGTAAATGTATTTAAGATGAATAATTTATTGATATGGGTTTATTTGAAGGCTACAATAATTCAGTATTGTAAGAACTGTATTTTAGTATGCTTTAGCATGGTGTTGGCTTTTAGCCATAAGTAGAATGGAGATGAAAAAATGAATTATAGAATTACTGTACTGCCGGGAGATGGTATAGGTCCGGACATAGTTTCAGAAGCTTTAGAAGTACTCAAGGTAATTGGTAAAAAATATGGACATAGCTTTGAGCTTACCGAAGCAGACCTTGGAGGAGTTGCAATAGACAAACATGGAGTACCGCTCCCACAGTCTACAATAGATGCTTGTAAAAGCAGTGATGCTGTATTATTGGGTGCAGTTGGTGGGCCGAAATGGGACACAGTACCTGGAAATTTAAGACCAGAAGCTGGCTTGCTTGGTATTAGAGCGGCTTTGGGACTATATGCAAATCTAAGACCTGCCATCATCTACAATGCGTTGAAGGAGGCTTCTCCATTAAAATCAGATATAATCAGTAATGGAATTGACATAATGGTTATCCGTGAGCTAACTGGAGGAATTTACTTTGGAAAAAGAGGCAGACTTGAAACAGAAGGTGGAGAAGCTGCTTTTGATACTGAAATGTATAATAGAACAGAGGTTGAGAGAATTGCTAAAGTTGGCTTTGAAACAGCTATGAAGCGTGGTAAAAAGCTAATGTCTGTTGATAAAGCAAATGTGTTGGAAAGCTCAAGATTCTGGAGACAAGTAGTGGAGGAGGTTGCAAAGGATTATCCTGAGGTAGCCTTAAGCCACATGTATGTGGATAACGCAGCAATGCAGCTTGTAAGAAATCCTGCACAGTTTGATGTAGTGCTTACAAGTAACATATTTGGAGATATATTGTCTGATGAAGCTTCAATGATTACTGGCTCTATCGGGATGTTGCCATCAGCTAGCCTTGGAGCTACCAAACTTGGATTGTATGAGCCAATACACGGTTCAGCACCAGATATTGCAGGGCAGGACAAAGCAAACCCAATAGCTACAATACTTTCAGTTGCAATGATGCTTAGATATTCTCTTGATTTGACCGAAGAGGCTGATGCTATAGAAAAAGCTGTTGTTAGTGTATTGGACAAAGGCTACAGAACAGGTGACATTGCCTCGGCTGGAACTACCGTTGTAGGTACAAAGGAAATGGGAAGAATTATCAGAGAAGAGCTTTAAAACAATTCAATATTTAAATAATATTAAATCGACATCCACAGTTAAAAATAATAATATTAAGTTTTATATGGGCTTCATTTCAGCTACAGTCTATGCTGAAATGAAGCTATATGTAGTTCATAAAAAAGCTGTTTTTGTTTTAGTACATGATTGGATATTGTATCTCATAATGTACTTAATGCATATGTTGTCCTTTTGCTACTTAAAATATTGTCAAAAGTGTAACTAGTAAAATCGAACAGTCTATGGGGTTTATATTACAGCTACACACATCTAAAACTGAAAAGTAAGTTTAATATTTAAGATTTTATACAAATTTATATTTAAAACCCGGAGTGTCACTAATAACATATTCAAAGCTTATTTTATTTGAAGTTGCTGATTCCTTATTTAGAAGTACCAGTCTTTTGGGCATGTTTAACGAACACTGATAATTTGTTAATTCAACATCGCCAAAAACTTGAATATTGGTCAATAAATTTAAATCACTATAATCGCTATCTATGTCTGAAGGAAGCTCAACAATAACTTCGGGGAAGGCATATGTATCGTCTAAATTGGATTTGACAGCGCAATCGGTGAGGGTTGACTTATTTAGCTCAAATATTGTCTTCAATGTATGATAGTACTTTTGATTGCCAAAATCGGGGTTAGTCAATCTTTCTGTGACCTTTTTAGGACTCATTAATACTGCACTAATCTCAATGTTCTGTGGAATTAAAAACCCACCAGAAACCATTTGTGGAACCAGGTTCATAGCTATTGAAACCTGTGGTTCTTTTTGTAAAGCATTTTGCATAGTCTCAGTTAAAACAATATGTATTGGCATAATATTGTCAGCTAGATATGTAGTAGCATCACACTGTATAATATCATTTACATAGTCTAATGCATTAAAGGCATTAATGTTTCTCTTAAGGTGCTGAATGCTTATTGGGTTTATTTCTAGAAAAGTAAAGTTGATTTCATCACTTGTGAAAACTGTTGTCATAGGCATAGCAAGCGTTGCAAATGGGCCAGTACCTGCATATAATATGTGAATGCAAGTATTTGGAAACCTTTCTTGAGCTGCTTTTATTCCAGCATAAAGGCCTCTTAAAAAATATTTGGTTCTCATTAACTCTTTTACACACATAGCTGCCCATGTAGTTCCAATTGCCTTTCCCTTTGAAAGATATACATCATCTCTGTTTTCAGTGTCATCTACTTCTAGCCTTGAGGTGCTTAAAAACAATGAATATAAATCATCAATAGCTTTTGTCAACTGGACATAATCATCTTCTGGATTTAATAGTATTTCCGTTATATGCCGTAATTTATCAATATTTTTTTGCATACTAACCTCCCATGTCCCAAAATTCTTGAAAATAAAACTTATTATCATAAATATTCCAAATTATTGTTACTAAACATTATAACTAATTTCAAATACAATGAAAAGTTGAATATTAACATTATTATTTGTAAATAATACGCTATGGTAGGGTAACAAACTTTGTAAAGTTTAGTGGTTTTTACAGTGTTGAGGAAGAACCTTAAAAAGAGGCGTGGGAGGTTAGCATAAAAAGGTGGATGACAGTGTGAAAAATACTGCGTACCGCCACGTTGCTTTACTATAATTTTATTTCTAAATGAGGCGTGGAGGTTAGTATGAATAATATTCAGAATATTCTAGGTTTAAGTGCAAGTGAAAGTATAAGAAAGGTATTATTACTTATGGCTGGGTGGGTATCGGCTGTTTTGGCATTATTTATATATCCATTTGTTTTTGGTATGTTAGGCGTGATTTGCGGTATTCTTGCTACAAAAAATAGCAGAAGCAGGATTGGAATTTATCTTGTTGTATCTGCAATAGTTCTTATGGGAGTTGGACTAGCTTTAAATACTAGAATTGTGCCAGGGATTTAATTATATATGCAAGAAGTATAACTCTAGATATGCTGGAGGGAAATAATGAGTGATATGGTTAACGGTAACCTATTAATAATAGGGGGAGCGGAGGATAAGTGGGGTCAGAGTTCAGTTTTACGTCATGCAATTGATATGTGCGGAGGTACTAATGCTAAAATAATTGTTTTAACCACAGCAACACAGAAGCCACAAGAAGTGGGAGAAGAATATAGAGAAGTTTTTACGCGACTGGGAGTAGAAAACATAGATATTCTGAACATTGATAGTAGAGACGATGCCAATAAAGACTCTGTGGTACAAAGATTATCAGGTGCGGCAGGTGTTTTTTTTACTGGTGGAGACCAACTACGTATTACTAGTATCTTAGGTGGAACAAAAACATATAAGTCTCTATTAGAAATTTATATGCGTGGGATACCTATTATAGGTACAAGTGCAGGAGCATCAGCTATGAGCAGTACAATGATTGTAGATGGGAATAGTAATTCTGCCGCTAGAAAATGTACACTAGGAATGTCACCAGGACTGGGATTTTTGAATCAAGTGATAATCGATCAGCATTTTGAACAGAGAGGAAGATTGGGTAGATTGCTTGTGGGAGTTGCCCAAAATCCTTCAATATTGGGTGTGGGAATTGACGAGGATACGGCAATTAAAGTTCATTCTAACGCTTCCTTTGAGGTTGTTGGAACAAATTGTGTAACAGTAATAGATGGTACGTCCATTAAAAAATCAAATGTATCAGAGCTTAATCCAGAAGAGATGATAGCATTGTCAAACGTTACAATACACGTCTTGCCATGTGGCTTTGGCTTTAATTTAATTAGCAGAACAGTAATATAACGAGACAAGAAAATTTTGCCACTTCTATAAGTGGCGGTTGACGCTATAGTTTTCAGGTGGTTATAATAACTCCCGCCTCGCTTACATGCCGCTAATGTAATGAAATTTTTCTACAACCGAAAAATTATATTTGGGATCTTGGCGTTATAAACTAATATTCATCTAGACTTAGGAGGTCTTTTCAAGTGCAAATTCAAAGCATTTATTGCTTTCAAGGTAAAAATATATATAGTCATAGACCAGTAATTCGTATGGTAGTTGATATTGGGATTTTTGAGGCTGGGCCAACAAGAGAAATACCTGGTTTTAACAAGAAACTGCTAGAACATTTTCCTGAAATTGCTGAGCATACTTGTGGATTAGGATATGTGGGCGGCTTTGGAGAAAGATTAATTGAAGGTACTTATATAGGTCATGTTGCAGAGCATTTGATAATTGAGCTTCACAATAAGATGGGGTATCCTGTTCGGTATGGGAAAACAAGACAGATAGGGACTTCATCTAAATATTTTATTATATATGAGTATGTTAATGAAGCTTTTTCTGTTGAATGTGGAAAAAGAGTAATTGAAATAGTTAAAGCCTTTGCAGAGAACAAAGCCATTGAAATTGATAAAATACTTACAAATCTAAAGAAGGTATCAGCAGAAACTGATATGGGGCCTAGTACAAAGGCTATATATGAAGCAGCAAAAAGAAGAAATATACCTGTCTGCAGAGTTGGAACGGGTAGTATTTTGAAACTGGGATATGGTAAAAACAGCAGAACAATTCAAGCATCTCTTCCAGACAGTACAAGCTGTATTGCTGTAGATATAGTATCTGATAAGCAGCTTACTAAAAAAATATTGATGGATAACAACATACCTGTTCCATATGGACTTATAATACAAAGTACGGAAGAAGCATTAGAAGCTGTCCATAAGATTGGATTTCCATTGGTAATCAAACCTGTTGACTCAAATCAAGGCAAGGGCGTAACTGTAAATATTACGTCAGTAAATCAAATAAATGATGCAATTTATGAAGCAAAAAAATATTCTAGAAAGATTATTATAGAAAAATATATATATGGCAGGGACTATCGCGTTTTAGTTGTAGGAGACAGGGTTTGTGCTGTCGCTGAGAGAAGACCGCCTGAAGTAATTGGTGATGGTGTCAGTACTATTTCAGAACTGGTTAAGCTAGAAAACATGAATTCGCTAAGAGGAGAAGATCATGAGCGTCCATTGACCTATATAAAGCTAGATGAAATAACTATAAATTACCTTAAGGTTCAAGGGTTTACGATAGAGAGCATTTTAGAACCAGGACAGGTTATCAGGTTAAGGCAGAATGGAAACATAAGTACTGGAGGAACAGCAAAGAACTGCACCGCACAAATACACCCTAAAAATATTCATTATGCAGTAGCAGCCGCTAAAGCTATGAATTTAGAAATTGCAGGAATAGATTTTGCAACAGAGGATATTTCTAGGCCTATAGATATTAGTGAGGGTGCAATTATTGAGGTTAATGCTGCTCCTGGACTAAGAATGCATCTTCATCCAAGTGAGGGTGAGCCAATAGATGTGGCAGAAGATATACTAAAAATGATGTATCCTAATGACAGTAGTTGTAGCATTCCTATTGTTACAATTACTGGGACAAATGGGAAAACTACTACAACCAGACTTATTAGACATACTCTTTCTATAATGGGGCTAAATGTTGGAATGACTTCAACAAGTGGAATATATATTGGGAATAAATGCATTCAAAAGGGTGATACTACAGGACCTGCTAGTGCAGGAATAATTTTATCAGACAAGACTGTAGATGCTGCAGTATTAGAAACTGCAAGAGGAGGAATAGTGAGAAAGGGTCTTGGCTATGATCTTGCAGATGTAGGCGTTTTGGTTAATATAAGTGATGACCATCTTGGTATTGATGGTATAAACACCATAGAAGAACTTGCTAGTACAAAAGCACTTGTAATTGAAGCTATTAAACCTGATGGATATGCTGTTCTTAATGCCGATGACAGAATGACACCCTATATGCTGGAAAGGGTAAGAAGTAATGTAATTATGTTTAGTAGGATAAAATCAAATGCGCTATTTAAAAGGCATTGCAAGAACCCCGATAACATAGGAGTCTATGTAAAGGACGGGTTTATTTGGGTGAATAAGGATATGAAGAGAATTCCGCTTATGGATCTAGAGGATATTCCAATAACCTTCGGTGGACTAATAGATTGTAATGTAGAAAATTCTTTAGCGGCTGTAGCTGCTTTGATAGGATTAAATGTTCCGTTAGATATTATAAAAAAAGGTATAAGTACCTTCCAGCCTGATGTAGAATTGAATCCCGGAAGATTTAATATCTTTGATATGGGCGAGTTTAGAGTAATGCTGGATTATAGCCATAATATTGCTGGTTACAATGCTGTTATAAAATTTATTCAGAAATTAAAATCCAAGAGATTAGTAGGTATTGTAGGTATGCCTGGAGATAGATTGGACTCAAATATAAAGGAAGTAGGAGAACTATGTGGGAGAGCATTTGAAAAGGTTTATATAAAAGAAGATATTGATTTAAGGGGACGTAGAAGAGGCGAGGTTGCAGGTCTGTTGGAATCAAGCATAATTAGCTCAGGGGCTAAGCGGGAAAATATTGAGATAGTATTAAGTGAAACAGAAGCACTTGAAAAGGCAATGTTAGATGCCCGCCCAGGAGATATGATAGCGCTGTTTTTTGAAGAACTAGATGCAGCAATTCAAGTAATAATGAAATTTAAACAAGAACAGGAAACAACAGACTTTATCATAGAAAGTAATCTAAATACAAATAAAGTTAATTTAGATAGTGGAATTAAACCATATACTAAATCTTCAGTATAAATTTAATAAAAAATTGACTAAGGCCAATAGTCATTGGTTTTAGTCAATTTGCTGTGCTAGCTTAGTAGTAATGACTTTTAGTATGGTACAATATAATAAAATGTAATATAATGTTATGAGATGTTTCTTGAAAAATTAAGTTTTATATGGGGTAAAAATGCGTTATGAAAAACGGCACATTAAGTACTTAGGGGGTAAAAATGCCAGAGGTGTATTATTACGTGAGGTCAGAGGATGTTTTAAATATAACCGACTGTGGGCTAAAGCTGTCTATATCTCATGATAAAGAAGTGATAATTGAAGGTGAAGCAAAGAAATGTTTTTCAGCACTTTTAAACCCAAAGGATGATATCGAACTATACAAATCACCTTCCTTTAGCTGCTTAAAATTTCAGGTGAAAAGCGAGAAATGCTTTGTTGCAGATAGATTTATATACGAGACTGCTCAGAGTCAGGATATAGACTTATACTACAAAACAATAGTTCCAATTGAAGAATATATGTTTGGAACGTACAGGCTTCCAGAATGTCTTATTACTACTACTATTTTGCCAGGAGAGGCATATGTTCTTGATAAAAGAATGGATTCACCAATTATATATACTAATTGTGAAGAACTGTACATAAACAACATATTACAGGAACTTAGAGATAATTATTCAGATATTGATGATTCCTTGCTTTATCTATTACTTGATGCATTAACTGGTATGGGAAAGCTTGAGAAGATAGAGAATAAAAGTAGTGGAATGTCTATTTTTAAAAATGACACAGGTAGGACCTATTGCTTAAAAAAGCCGGATATAAGTATTTTTTGTCCTTAATTTCAAAAATAATATACTAATATTAGTGCTGTACATAAGTGTGTATAGCCTTGAAAAGTTTACAATTTATATGCCAATGGTAGGTGTGGAGGTTGATTTGAAAGATCTGATTTTAGAAAAGCTAAAGCAGAAAAAAGAATATATGTCAGGTGAAGAATTGAGCGAGTTATTTGATGTATCCAGAACAGCTATATGGAAGCATATAAATGAATTGAGGAATGAGGGCTACAATATTGTTTCATCCACGAAGAAAGGATATATTCTTGTTGATACTCCAGACTTGCTGGATGGCAGAGAACTTAAAATTCCTAATGGGCAGATTATTGGACGTGAGTTAGTTCACTTCAGTGAGATAGACTCTACTAATAACTATGCAAAAAAAATTGCAAATGAAGGCTGTCAGCATGGAACAATTGTAGTTGCTGATAAGCAGACTATGGGAAGAGGTAGAGTTGGGAGGCAATGGGAGTCGTATAGTAGTGAGGGACTATGGTTTTCGGCTGTTCTAAGACCTGATTTAGAGCCTGAATATATACAGATTGTCACGCTTGCTGCGGCGGTTGCTGTTGTAGAGGGAATATATGAGAATCAAGGAATAGTTTGCGGAATCAAGTGGCCAAATGATATAATATTAAATAATTATAAACTAGGTGGTATTCTGACAGAATTAAGCGCTGAGCCCGAACATATTAACTATGTAGTGGTTGGTATTGGAATTAACATTAATCAGGATAAAAATGCTTTTGGCGATGAAATAAAAAACAAAGCTACATCCCTAAAGATACATACAGGAAAATGGGTTTCTCGTGTAAGGCTGTTAGAAAGTATCCTAAGCAAATTTGAACAAATATACAGTCAATTAGTACAAGGGAAAACTAAAGAAATAATAAATATATGGAGCAAATATTCTGTTACTCTAGGAAAAGAAGTTAGAGTTGTTTTTAAGGGGATTGAATATATTGGTTTGGCTCAATCCATTACCCTAGATGGCAAGCTAATTGTTAAATGTAACGATGGAGAGGTTAGAGAAGTATCTTCAGGTGAAATTCAAGTTAGGGGCTTGCTTGGATATATATGACGGGCGTTTTAACTGTTTTTGATTTGTATGTATGCTAATATATAGTGTTTTAAGGTTGAGAAAAAACAAAGGGTGAAGATTATTATGAATCGTAGGAGGAATATATAAGTGGTTAGAAAGAGTGAATATCCTAAAAAAAATGATTTATCAAAGAATGATGTGCCGTCAAGTGTAGCACAGCTATCTAATTCCACTCAAAAAAGTGGAGAGTTTCACCATAAAGAGAATAGTACAAGGAACAGCCGCCCTCCAAGAGAGAATCAGCAAAGGGATAATAATCAGCAGAAGGAATATCAACGTAGAGAACCAAAGAGAGAAAATACTACACGTGTTAACCAAACAAGAGATAGTGTTCAAAAAGAAAATACAATAAAAGAAAATAATCAGAGAGATAACTCTTCAAGAGAAAACCACCAAAAAAATTATCACAGGGAACCACAAAATAATAAGGAAACTAGGGAACCCTACAGACAACATTATCAGAGAAATGTAATAAAACCTAAGACAGAAGAGACTGTTGAAGACATTGCCAATGACATTGTCAGAATAGAGAAAGAAATTGATCTTGAAATAAAAGAGATAAAGAGCTTAAGACTTGGCTTGTAGTTCTGATGCTTGTGGAGGTCATATGATTTTAGTTATAGATGTTGGTAATACGCATACTTTATTAGGTGCATTTGAGGGAAATGAGCTTTTGGCAAACTGGCGGATTAGTACTGATAGAGAGAGAAGTGCTGACGAGTTAGGAATGTTGATGCTAAATCTGTTTGCATATGGGAAGTTAAACGTAGAAGAGGTTGAGGCAGTTGTTGTTGCATCTGTCGTTCCCTCTTTGTTGTATACACTTGAACATTCCATAAAAAAATACTTAAAATTAGATCCTATGATTATCGGACCTGGTACGAAGACTGGAATTAATATTAGATGTCAAAATCCAAAGGAAGTTGGTGTAGACAAAATAGTAAATGCGGTAGCTGGATACGAAATGTATGGAGGTCCTCTTATTATTATAGATATGGGAACAGCTACTACATTTTGCGCTATATCTGCGAAGGGTGAGTATTTAGGCAATGTTATATGTCCAGGCATTAAAATAAGTACAGAGGCTCTTTATCAGAAGGCTGCTATGTTGCCTAGAATTGATTTGGTTAAACCTGATTGTGTTATTGGTAAAAATACTGTGGCTAGTATGCAGTCGGGTATTTTTTATGGATACGTTGGACAGATGGACTACATTGTTAAACGTATGAAGTATGAAATGAAGGAAACCACCGTTAAGGTTATTGCTACAGGCGGCTTTGCAAGATTAATTGCCGAAGAATCCCAGGTAATAAATGAAGTGAATTCTACATTGACTCTAAACGGGCTTAGAATAGTATATGAAAGAAATTAAAACTAGTAATATGGTAATTGACTTGTTTGTACCTTTGTTATGAGAAATTGTAACTTAATTTGTATATATATGAATTATATTATTTAAAAAAGATGGTTTACGTCTTTTTTTTGTATATTTTTTTATAATAAATTGAATACTAATAATTATAAAGAAAGCTACCACAATGAATTAAATCAACCCAATTTGCCTTATTAAAAGGGTTTGTTAAATATTTTGTATACATTGTTAAAAGATTAACTCGAAATTAGTAGAACGAGCGACAATTAAAGATGTATTCTTAATAATTGGCGAATAATAACAAAATGTATCTCCAAAAAAGTATTTTTAACATTTGTATCTTAAAATGTAATGTGGTACTCTATTAACAATTGCGAAAAATGGAGGGATTATTGTGGCAGGAAAAGGCTTTAAAGTAGCGATAATTGGTTGTGGATTTGTTGGAGCATCAGCAGCTTTTGCAATGTCAATTAACAACCTAGTGTCAGAAATGGTTTTGATTGATGTTAATAAGGAAAAAGCATATGGTGAAGCATTGGACATCAATCATGGTTTATCTTTTGTTGGACAAATGAATGTTTATTCTGGTGATTATTCAGATTGTAAAGACTGTGACATAATTGTTGTTACAGCTGGAGCGAACAGAAAACCAGGTGAAACTCGTTTGGATTTAGCTAAGAAAAATGTTTCAATAATGAAGGATATTACTGCAAACATTATGAAGCATTACAACAAGGGTGTAATATTAGTTGTATCAAACCCTGTTGATATTTTGACTTATATGGTACAGAAATGGACTGGTTTGCCAGCAAGTAAGGTAATAGGTTCTGGAACAGTACTTGATAGCTCAAGATTTAGAAACCATATTGCAGGTATTTTAAATGTAGACATTAAGAATGTACACGGGTACATTATTGGTGAACACGGTGATTCACAGTTGCCAGTATGGAGTGCAACACATATTGCTGGTACTAAATTTGACGATTATATAGCTAAAAACAATATAGTTGTTGATAAAGAACAGATTCTTAGCGATGTTAAGACTGCAGGTGCAGTAATTATCAAGAACAAAGGAGCAACATACTATGGTATAGCATTGTCTATAAACAGAATATGTGAATCTCTCCTTAAAAACTACAAGACTATAATGCCTGTAGGAACAGTTATTAATGGACCTTATGGTATAAGCGATGTAGCTCTTAGCCTTCCAGCAATAGTTAGCGGAAGCGGCTGCGAAAAAATATTAGAAATTGACTTATCTGATGATGAGTTAAAGGGTCTATTATATTCAGCAGAACAAGTTAAACTAGTACTTAATGAAGTTAAAAACATATAAGTATCTAATTTAATTTTAAATCAATGTAAATTTAAAGCGAAACTTATACAAGTTTCGCTTTAAATTTTTATAAATGAGTTGTGAAAGTTTTCACAAAAGTGTATAATACAAATATGTGATTAAGAATACTTAAATATAAACTTTTGGAGGAATGAAAAATGGGTACAATCTATGAAGATTCACTTAAAGCGCACGAAGAGTGGGCAGGAAAGATAGAGGTTATTTGTAAAGCTCCGTTAAAGGACAAGAGAGACCTTTCATTAGCTTATTCACCTGGAGTTGCGGAGCCATGTCTTGAAATTCAAAAGGATGTTGAGAACTCATACAAGTATACTAGAAGACACAACCTTGTTGCTGTTATAACTGACGGTACAGCAGTTTTGGGTCTTGGAGATATTGGACCAGAAGCAGGTATGCCTGTTATGGAAGGAAAATGCTGCCTATTTAAAACTTTTGGTGATGTAGATGCTTTTCCTCTCTGTATTAGATCAAAAGATGTAGATACAATAGTAAATACTGTTAAATTATTAGAAGGAAGCTTCGGTGGTGTAAATCTAGAAGATATTGCAGCGCCAAGATGCTTCGAAATAGAAGAAAGACTAAAGAAAGAAACTAATATTCCAATATTCCACGATGACCAACACGGAACTGCAATAGTTACTGCTGCAGGTCTTATCAATGCATTAAAGGTTGTTGGAAAGAAAATGGAAGAGATTTCTATAGTTGTAAATGGTGCTGGTGCAGCTGCAATAGCTATTACTAAGCTCCTTTTCTCAATGGGACTGAGAAAAGTTGTTCTCTGTGACACAAAAGGTGTTATCTATGAAGGAAGAGACAATCTCAATCCAATTAAAGCTGAAATGGCTAAGATTACTAACCTCGAAGGTAAAAGAGGAACACTAAAGGACGTTATGGTTGGAGCTGACGTATTTATAGGAGTTTCAGCTGCAGGCACAGTTACCAAGGAAATGGTTCAGTCAATGGCAAAGGATCCAATTATATTTGCTCAAGCTAACCCAACTCCTGAAATCATGCCTGAGGAAGCGCTTGAAGCAGGTGCTGCTGTTGTTGGAACAGGTCGTTCAGACTACCCAAATCAGGTTAACAACGTTCTTGCATTCCCAGGTATTTTTAGAGGAACTTTTGATGTAGGAGCTCGTGAAATAAATGATGAAATGAAAATAGCTGCTGCTTATGCTATAGCAGGACTTGTAGGCGATGCTGAAAGAAATGCAGAATATGTAATTCCAGCTCCATTTGATCCTAGAGTAGCAAAAGAAGTTGCAGCAGCAGTAGCTGATGCAGCTAGAAAAACTGGTGTTGCTAGAGTTTAATTTGAATATAATTAATAATGGTTTTAAATAAGAATTAATTATTATTTATTGTGAGTTTAACGAGAGATTGTCATTATTATAAGTGACAATCTCTTTTTATGGATTATCTACAAAGAACTACTAATACAAAATCATAGTATTCATTCAGCAAACTTTATTCACACAACTAATTCCTGCAATTATTTCTAACCTAATTTTCCAATGATAAGTTGAAACCCTATAATTAAAGTGGGAAGGTTAAGTTAGTAAGATAAAACTAGGATTGCCTGGTACATATAGCTAATAGAGGGTTAATAACCCGTGTATACCAAAATAATATTGTGTCAAATGTATAGAAAGGGAATAACTTTATTTTCCGATGTATGCTATACTACAAATAAAGATATAAATATTAAAATATATGCGTACCGCTATAATGTAAACATTATTTTATGTATTGCAAAGTCCTGTGTGACGTTTCAGAATCATAGCCGATAGTAATTTGACTTCATTAGTTGATATATACGTTCTAAATAATTGTTATCAAAAAATATATTATATATATGTTATGTTTTATATTAAGCTTTAATACTTAAAAATAGGGTGTTAGAGGGGGTGTAAGTAATGCTTAAGGTGCTTCTTGTAGATGATGAGCCATACATGCTTGAAGGGCTTAAGGTTATGATAGATTGGAAAGCATATGGTTTTAAAATATGTGGTGAGGCTACAAATGGAGAGGATGCGCTGGAAATAATTAAGATGAGCAATCCTGACCTTATAATTACAGACATACGCATGCCTAAAATGGATGGTTTGGAACTAATTAGACTGGCTTACGAAAAATTGCACTCAACAGCAAAAATTGTCATACTCAGTGGTTATGACGATTTTAGTTATGCGAAGCAAGCGATGATGTATAAGATAAAATATTATTTATTAAAGCCACTAGATGATGACGAACTCAAGGAAGTAGTTTCTAAGCTATCGACAGAAATATTGGTTGATCGCAGAAAGGCTGAAAATATTAATAAGCAGTTGACATTTATAACAAATCAGTGTTTGCAGAGATTGATTGATGGAGAGAATAAGACCACTCTTATTGATAGGACAAGGATGCTGTTAAACCTTAATGAAGGGCAAGAGTTTCGATGTGTAATGCTTTACATAGAAAGCATGAATGGGTTAGCACGGACGGCTGGAAAAATAAATCTAGAAATAAAGAGAAATGAAATCATAGAAATATTGCAATCTGAACTGGGATTAGAATTTCAATATAGCATTTTTGAAGATACTGAAGCCAGACTGTGCTTGCTTTTAAATGAAAACATGCCCTATTATAAGGGGTTTGAAGACTTTGTAACTTCTCTTCAAAAGAAACTGGAAGTTATAACAGGCTCTAGTGTATCATCTGCTTTTAGCAATGCAGCATATGAAATAAACACATTATGTGAATTACACAGACAGGTTTCTTTTGCTATTAATTTTAAATTTTATCTTGGAGAGAGCAGTATTATTAATTATGCTGATGTAAAAGATAGAAAATTAAATTATCAGGTATATACTCCTGAATTTAACAATTTATTGTGTCATATAAGAACTAATGATTGCAATCTGATAAAAGAGGATGTGCAATTGATTTTTGACCAATTCTATAAAATGCAAAGTGCCCCTGAGATTATAGTGGCATATTTAAATAATTTTTTGTTGGAATTAGTAAAGGTCATTCAAGAATTTGATGGGGTTTCAAAAGATACCATTCAGATGGTGTTGGAGTTTGATAATTTCTTGGGTTATCCTTCATTTATTAGATTGTCGGAAGCCTTTTTGGAAAGATGTTATTATGCTGCAAACTATATTGATAATTTAAAGAAGAACGATTCTCAATATATTATTTACGAAATAAAGAACTATATTAATGAACATTATCATCAAGATATTAAATTAAAAAAAGTAGCTAGCCTGTTTTATATGAATCCTGTATATCTTGGTCAATTATTTAAGAAAGCCACTGGTATGCAGTTTAATGACTACTTGAACTATGTTCGTATTGAAGAAGCCAAAAAACTTCTCAGACAGACTAATATGAAGGTTGTTGAGATATCAAAAGTTGTCGGATATAAAGATCCTAAATATTTTTTACAGAAGTTTAAAACCACTACTAATACTTCACCTACGTCGTTTAAGTCAAGTAACTAATTTTTTATGAGAGGAAATGGAGATGTTTACTAATAGAAAATTTATGTATAAAGTAAATGATATTCCGTTAAAATTTAAATTTTTAATAATATATATTGTTTGTCTCCTTATTCCAATAATTGTTATCAACATTTCTTTTGTAGATAAGTTTTCTAATATTATACAAGAAAAAGAGGATAATAACTATAAAATATCATTAGAAAGAACTAGAGTTGACATTGTAACAATGTTTGACGGCTGTATTGCAGCAAGTCACTCCATATCGTCAGACAGTACCTATGATACTCTTAATAAAAAATTTCTAGATAGTGAGCAATATTTCGAGGATTATGATAAACTGCTTAGAAAAAGGCTCAATGTATATACGTCTGCTTATGATTATATGAGCAGTATAGAAATTTACGTAGATAATCCGACAATAAGCAGCGGAGGAACATACTATCACATAGATGAAAGAGTAGAAAGCACAGTGTGGTATAAAAAGCTATACAGTTCCAAGGGTTCAGTTCTGTTGAATTCCTATTTGGGATATACAAAAAGCTTACCTACAAAACGTATACAGTATTTAAGTGTTTTAAGAAAGCTGAACTTTTATCCAACATTTAATTATGAGCGAAGAAAAATACTTAAAATAGACATAAATATGCAAAAGCTGAACAATATTTTTAAGAGAGAGAAGACTTTCTTAAATTTATATCTATTAGATCCTGAAAATAATATTATATGCAGTTCCTCCACTTCATATGATTTTGAAAATATAGACAGCTTACAAACTTATAGCAGTCAGAATGTAGATAAGGATAATATTATACTTGAAACAGCATTAAGTAATTCCTCGTATTTAAAAGGGTGGAGATTGATAGGTGTTTCAACTGCTGAACGTATGCAGAAGTCTGTAATAGAGACCTTGAAATTTGTATTGCTTTTTGTACTTATCAGCGTTATTATTTCGTCAATTCTTAGTTTGATAATGGCTAATTCCTACAACTACAGACTAAAAAAACTATCAAAACACATGAATAGATTTACAGATGGAAAGTTTGATTTAATTGAAATAAACGAGGGACAAGATGAAATAGGAGGAGTTATTAGAAGCTTTAATTTAATGGCTTCCAAAATAAATTTACTGATAAATGACGTATATAAGCTTCAGTTGCAAAAAAAAGATCTTGAATTAGAGCGAATACGTGCTGAAATTAACTTTTTACAAAGTCAGATGGATCCGCATTTTCTTTTTAATACATTAAATGCTTTATTGGTTGTTAGTACAAAGAACGGATATATAGAAATTATTGACATTCTGAAGTATCTTTCCAAGACTCTTAGGAGACTTTTAAGCTGGAAGGATGATTTGGTTACCATTCAGGAGGAAATCTCATTTACAGAGATGTATCTGAAAATTGAAAAGTTCAGATTTGGTGATAAAATAGAGTATTCTATTGATATAGATGATAGCCTTTTGGGAGTTAAGATACCTAAAATGAGCCTGCAGCCCTTAGTTGAAAATGCATGTAAGCATGGGATACAAGCTATTACTGAAGTGGGAATAGTAAGGATAAAGGCTGAATTGAGTGACAATAACCTTAAAATTTGTGTTGAGGACAATGGAACAGGTATGGATAATGAAAAACTTAAGGAGCTGGTTACCAATATAACCAGTAAAGAGGAGCTAAGTTCAAATATAGGACTACGAAATGTATATAGGCGGTTAAGACTTTACTATGGAGAAAATGTTTCATTTGAAATTGTAAGTGAGAAGGATATAGGTACAAAAGTAAGTTTCACAATATGTAAAGATTTTCTGTAAAATTTAAATTTAACAACATGATATTATAGATAGTAATCTGGAGGGTTAAATGTTTAAGGTTTTAATAGTTGATGATGAGCCAATGGCAATAGAGGCGATAAAATTAGCTGCTGATTGGGAAGAGCTTGACGTGTCAATATGTGGAGAGAGTACTAATGGTAAAGAGGCATTAAGTCTTGCTAAAGAATTAAGACCTGACGTTATAATAACTGATATAGATATGCCTGTAATGAATGGAATTGAGCTTGTAAAAAGAGTTGCTGATGAGATTGATCCAGACATTAAATTCATAATTGTCAGTGGTTATGATCAGTTTGAATATGCAAAAAGCGCTATGCAGCTTGGTGTTCAGCATTATATTTTAAAACCTGTTTTCAAAGATGAGTTTTCAGAAGTACTGTTGCAGATATTATCAAGTATCGAACAAAATCGGAAATTAAAAAAAATATGCTCTGTAAATACAGAGTTTGATATCGGTGTTTTGTTCGAGCAATATTTAGAAGGGAAAATTGATGAGCAGGATGTTACTACTGCGCTTGGTCCTGAGATTATACACAATACTAATGCCTGGGCCTTTGCAAGTCTTGATGCTATTCATAATTATATAAAGGATGATTATATTGAATTTAAAATATTTGACAAAATTAAGACTTCATTAATACCAAACGGACTAGGCAATGGACTTGTATATCCAGTATTTGTAAATAAAGGCATTAATGGATTTATACTTGGCAGTACTGGTAGTGAATCAATATATGAAATAGCACAAATCCTATGTTTAATATTAAAAGAAGTGTATAAAAATGGATTTTATATAGCGTTAGGGAATCAGGTTAAATATTTGAAGCAGCTTAGTAATTCCATGAAGGAAGCTGAAAAAGCAATGGGGTACCGTTTTTATACTATCCCTGGAAGTATTCTACAATACAAGGATTATGAAGAAAGCTCACACAGCTACAGTTTTGAAAATATTGAATATATGGAAGAATTGCAAAATGCATTTGAGAATATTGAAATAGACAGAATTTTAAAAGCCTTAGATTCAATATTTGATGTGTTTAAAGACGAACATACTGCATATGAAATGATTGAAATGTATATAAACAGCATTATTTATAAAATTTTATCTATTTTAACAGCAATGGGAGAAAACATTGAGGAAATAACATTTTTAAGGGATATTAGTATGGTTTTTAGCAGAGTAAAAACTATAAATGAAATGGAATTGAAAATAAAACAATGCTGTATTGATTTTTGTAATCATGCGCAAGATGTAAAAAACAGATATAAGCTAGCAGATAAGTTAAAGGTAGAAGAATATATAAAAGAAAACTATAAAAGAAATCTAACTATAAAAGAGATTTCAAGCAAACTTTATATTCACCCCACATATTTAGGTAGTCAAATCAGCAAATGGTTTGGTTGCAGCTTTAATGATTATTTGCATGGACTCAGAATGAATGAAGCAGAAAGGCTAGTTAGAAGTACAGATCAAAAGGTATATGATATTGCCCAGAATCTAGGATATACGTCATACAGTAATTTTTTGGAACAATTTACTAAGACCTTTAGTATGAAGCCTAGTGAGTACAGAACTAAGTTTAAAAATAACAACTAAACTTTTTAGGTAGTAAATGTGTATTTTTACAAATTGAAAAAAACATTGTTTTAGCCGATAATATTATTACAGTATAGCTAAGTAAGCTAATACTGAACATAGATATTATAAGGAGGACGACAAATGTTAGGAAAAAAAAGGCTTGTAAGTTTGTTTTTAGCACTAGCAATGATGGGTTCTGTTATGGCAGGCTGTGGCGGAAATACTGAATCAAAAGACAGTGGAACAGCTGCAAATACTACAGAATCAAAAGATGCTGCTCTCGATCCAATCGAAATAAGCTTTTTCATCTCTGACCCAGGTCAGGCACCAACAGCAGACAACAAGATTTACAAATTGATACAGGAAAAACTTGGTGTTACATGTAAATTTGAATTTCTTGTAGGTGATAAGGATCAAAAAATTGGTGTAATGATTGCCGGCGGTGACTATCCAGATGTAGTTTCAGTTGATACATTTACTAATCCTAAATTTACTGGTGCTGGAGCATTACTTCCACTTGAAGATTTAATAGCAGAAAATGCTCCAAATCTTCAAAAACACTATGAACCATACAAAAACAGAGTTAAAGATTCAACTGATGGACATTTCTATATAATGCCTGATTACGGTGTATTCTATAATGAACTTAAAACCAATATATGGCAGGGGCCTGCATTCTGGATACAGAAGGCTGTATTAGCTGAATTTGGCTATCCACAGGTTAAGACATTAGATCAGTACTTTGATTTGATTCAAAAATATCAAGCTAAGTATCCACAAATCGATGGACAAAAAACTATAGGTTTTGAAATTCTATCAGATGGATGGAGAGATTTCTGCTTAAAGAATCCTCCAGAGCACTTGGTTGGATATCCAAATGATGGTCAGGTAATTGTTGATCCTGAGACAAATGTAGCTGAATTTTTCTGGGATAAAGATTTTTCAAAAACATATTATAAGAAACTTAACGAAATGTACAACAAGGGTATAGTTGATCCAGAGACATTCACAATGAATTATGATCAGTACATGGCTAAGTTGTCAAGTGGTAGAGTTCTTGGTACATTTGACCAATTCTGGAACTTTAGCAACGCCGATTTAACTCTTAAGCAACAGAATAAAATTGAAAGAACATGGGCACCATGTGCTATAACATTAGATGAAAGCATTAAGCCTTACTACCAGGATAGAGGTGCACTAAATGTTAATACTGGATATGCTATTACTACCAGTTGTAAGGATCCTGAAAGAGTTATAAAATTCTTTGATACATTGTTAACTGAAGAATGGCAGAAAATACTCGGTTGGGGTATTGAAGGAGAAGATTACTCTGTAGATGAAAATGGAGAATTTGTTAGAACTCCTGAGCAACGTAAAAATTATGACGATCAGTCATGGAGACTCCAGAACATGGCATATACTTTATGGTACTATGGACCAAAGATGGAAGGATCATACTCAGACGGAAACGCATGTACTCCTGGCTTCCAGGCAAAAGAATTCTATGCGTCATTATCAGATTACGACAAAAATTTCTTGAAGCAATATGGTTATGAAACTTGGACACAGTTCTTAAATGAAGCTCCTGAAAACAGATTAACTTATCCAGCTTGGGGAATTGATTTGGTTGACGGTTCACCTGCAAGTATGGCAAATACTAAGATAGGCGAAGTTGGTACTAAATTCTTACCTAAAACAATTCTTGCAAAACCAGGTGATTTTGACAAGGTATGGGACGAATATGTAACTGAGTTACATAAATGTGATATACAGGCATATTTGGATAGAATAAATGATCAGCTCAAATGGAGAGCAGAGAACTGGAAGTAATTAATCAATTATTAGAACTTGAATCATTGGAGCATATGAAAATATGCTCCAATGATTATAACGAGGCAAGAAAGTGTTCTCGCTTCTATAAGTGGAGTGTACCTCTTTTGTTATAAGATGGTGAGAATATCTCCCGCCTCGATGAAACGCCGCTGAATGTAATAGCTCGAAAATAAAGTATGTACGAACAAGGTGCATTTTCGAGCCACAAAAACCACAAGTGGTTTTTGACGGTGTATAAATA
>JAEZIB010000034.1 GCA_023416275.1 Bacillota bacterium
TTACTTGATTTCAAAAGGTGAAAAAGCAATCCGAAGGTTGTTGCCTGAAACAAAAAATGGAGAATTTATCGGAGGCATGCTTCTTACTGCCGCTATAACGTTAATAGCTTTTTTTGTACCATTGCTACTGCTATATTTTGCAGGAAAAGTAAGTCCTATTCTAAGAATAGCATTACATACTGTATTTTGTTATCAAATATTGGCTACAAAGAGCCTTAAAACAGAAAGCATGAAGGTGTATAACCAGCTTGTAAAAAATGATATTATGCAAGCAAGAAAGTATTTGTCTTGGATAGTTGGAAGAGATACTGAACGCTTAAAAGAAGAGGAAATAACAAAGGCTACAGTTGAGACTATTGCTGAAAACACCTCTGACGGAGTTATTGCTCCATTAATATTCATCGTTTTGGGAGGCGCGCCTCTGGGATTTCTATATAAAGCTGTAAATACTCTTGATTCGATGATAGGTTATAAAAATGATAGATATATGTTTTTTGGTAGATTTGCTGCTAAGCTCGATGATGTTTTCAATTTTATTCCTGCCATAATATCAGCATACATGATGATTGCAGCTAGCTTCGTTACAGGACTTGATTATAGAAATGCCTATAGAATATACAAGAGGGACAAAAGGAATCATTCCAGCCCCAATAGCGCAAAAACAGAGTCTGTATGCGCAGGAGCATTGAATGTACAGCTTGCGGGTGATGCTTACTACTTTGGTAAATTGGTAAAGAAACAGACTATTGGAGATAGGAGCAGAACGATAGCAGTAAAAGATATGGTGTTAACGAATAGGTTAATGTATGTAACTGCAATTTTGGCAGTGATTATAATGTGTGGAATACGGTTGATAATTATAATATAACTGAAAGTTTTTAGTAGAATAGTTTGTCGTCCTTGATTATTATTTTTTATTTAAAGAAAATAGAATTAGCTGAAAGATTTAATGATAGTGTTTGAAAAAATCATTTATAATTGGACAAATACTATCTTGAAATACCATAGAAATTCTATTTTAATCAGAATAATGAGTTTGGATTATTAACTCAAACTTTGCACATAAAAAATCAATTGGTCGGTAGAATTGTCAATGGTTTGTTGGCTAAACAGCTGCAAAAAATTAGTTGTTGAGAACTATTAAAAATCATGCTATATTTTTTTGCAATAGCGTGAAACAAATAATGTGGAGGTCGAAGATGAGGCAACTAACTCATGGCGGAGATATTTACAGTCAGAGAGATATACTGGAAAATAATAAGATTATAGATTTTTCTGCGAATGTTAATCCTTTAGGAATGCCTCCTGCAGTAAAAAGAGCAATTATAGACAACATAGATGCTTTCAGCAATTATCCAGACCCCTTGTGTAGAGAATTAATAGATGAAATATCAATATATGAAAATGTGCTACATGATAATATTGTATGTGGAAACGGTGCGGCAGATATAATTTACAGGATTGCGGCTGTAATAAAACCTAGGGTAACCTTTTTGCCAGCCCCCACCTTCTCAGAATACCAGCAAGCAGTAGAGATAGTCAATAGTACAATAAAATATCAATATTTGAGTGAAGATAACGGATTTATTATTGATGAAGAAATACTAGATAAGTTATCGCCAGATGTTGACCTAATGTTTTTGTGCAATCCCAATAACCCTACAGGCATTCCCATAGAGAAGGAATTAGTGCTGTCAATTGCTGCTAGGTGCAAATTAAACAATACCTTTTTAGTAGTTGATGAGTGCTTTGTAGATTTTCTGGACAATTCACAAAAGTTTAGCATAGTTAAGGAACTTAAAGACTACGACAATGTAATTGTATTGAAGGCATTTACAAAAATTTATGCAATGGCAGGAATACGTTTAGGCTATGGCATATGCTCCAATAAAGAGGTTATTGAGAAAATCCATAGTGCTGGACAACCCTGGAATGTATCTGTAATAGCACAAAAATGTGGTGTGGCTGCTCTAAAGGAACCCGATTACGTTACTCAAACAAAAATGACAATTAAACAAAATAGGGAATACTTATTTGAAAGACTAAGAATGCTTGGATTAAAGGTATTTAATTCAGAAGCTAACTATATACTTTTTAAGTCAGAAAATAAGCTATTACAGAGAGATTTAGAGAAGGAAGGAATACTAATTCGCGCCTGTGCTAATTACATGGGTTTAAACGACTTTTTTTTCAGAGTAGCAGTAAAATCAAAAGAGGATAATGAGTATCTAATAAAAAGCCTTGAAAAAATATTGAAAGATGCTGAAAATTAAGCTTGTTAATTGTGATTTTGTATGTTAAAATACTTAATTGTATGTTAAATATAATATTTTACATCCTTGCTCTGTACTCATGTGACAGAGCCGTTGAGTCCGAGGGGAGGTGACCAATAATGTTAAAGAAGTATGAAACTATCTTTATTATCAATCCAGAGGTTGGAGAAGAAAACACAAAAGCTCTTGTTGAAAAGTTCAAAGCTATGATTGAGGCTTCTGCTCAGATTGAAAGTGTTGATGAGTGGGGTAAGAGAAAGCTAGCTTATGAAATAAAAGACAGGAACGAAGGTTACTACGTACTTGTGAATTTTTCATCAAGTCCAGATTTTCCTGCTGAATTAGAAAGAGTGTATAAAATCACTGAAGGAATTCTTAAGTATATCACAATAAATAAGGATTAGTAGGTGGAAATATGAACAAAGTTATTTTAATGGGTAGACTTACAAAAGACCCTGAACTTAGGTACACTAGTGGTAATAATACTGCAGTTGCAAGTTTTACAATTGCCGTAAACAGACGCTTTGCACAAGAGGGTCAACCACAGGCTGATTTCATTAATGTTGTTGCATGGAGCAAGACAGCTGAATTCTGTGGCAAGTATTTCACAAAGGGACAGCAGGTAGCTGTTGTTGGAAGAATTCAGACTAGAACATGGGATGACAATGAAGGAAAGCGCCACTATGTTACTGAAGTAGTAGCAGATGAAACTTATTTTGCTGATAGCAAGAGAGGTGGAGATGCTGGAGGGAATTATGGCGGTTCAGCACAGAAAACTTATTCAGATACACCTGCAGCATCAGGTGATGGATTTTATCCAATGGATGAGGATGACGAATTACCATTTTAATTAAATGTTGGCTTTGCCAACTTGCGTTGTTTGGTAATTTGATTGACATAAGTGATGTTGGAATTGCCAACTTGCATTATGTGCTAAAGTATGAATTAACCAGTTGTTTATAAATGATAATAAGTGCCAATATATTGGCGCTTGAAAGGAGAACATTTAAATGCCAGGACCTAAGAGAGATAATAAAAGAAATGATAGAGATTCTTATGATAAGGGCGAAGGAAAAGGCGGCATGAGAATGAGAAGAGCTAAAAGAAAAGTTTGCTCATTCTGTGTTGATAAAGCTACTGATATAGACTATAAGGATGTTGCTAAACTCAGAAAGTACGTTTCTGAAAAAGGTAAGATTC
>JAEZIB010000089.1 GCA_023416275.1 Bacillota bacterium
AGCTTATGGATGATATGATGCCGTGGTCAGAAAGAGTACAGAACGAATGTAAAAATTAATTTTAGATAACAAAAGCTCGGTTATGCCGAGCTTTTGTTATTTTACACATTGTAATTAAGCGCTTACAAAGTATTACCTCCTGAATCTTCCGATTTAATTCATCAACTTGACGATATACAAGGAAATTACTTAGTTGGTTATCAAAAATATTTTTATAAACAAGGTTTTTCAGATTGTAAGATTATGTTTAATTTATTACATAAATAATCTGGTAGCATTTTTTATGACTTAACATGAAATAAACTGATATCGTATATCTTATCGATACAAAACAGAGATATCAATGGTTTAAGGCACATGCCTACAATTAAGCTATTTCTTAGGCTCTACAAAGCAGTAATATCAATGCTTTCAATTTTGCAAAATTCAGAACACTCGTTCGTTCAATAACATTGATATTTGTTTATATGTGAATAAATTGCTCGATTAACCTATGTCACCCTGCTCTTATTCTTAAAACCTACTACTTGTATATAATTGGCATTTCTTCGTTTTTACTTAAAATATCAAGAACCTCATCATAATTGCTAATAAACGTTTTTAAAGTAATATTCATATCAAAAAAAATAAATAAATGTTCTTTATCCAAAACTGGATGCTTGTCAAATCTAGCAATAGAAATTTTATTAATATGTGACCCCATTGTTACACCCCAAAAGTTAGGATGGCAATATTCACATAAGTCATCATAAGAATTACGATAAATTTTATCCTTATTAGAACTCTTCTTTCTATATATATCATCCGCTGCATCAATTAAAGTCATAACGCTTATTGGCTCAGGAACATTTTCATTTTTTTCTATTATGTTTGAATCTCTAGTTCCTAACCATAGCCTTTTAATATCCATTTCAAGCTGCTGATATGAAATATTCTTACTATAATAACTATTTAACCTCTTAAGGAAATAAGATATCGCTCCTGTAACCTCAAAATGTGCTCGTGTAACTAAAAATGCCATCAGAGCATTTTCTGAATTAATTGACGTAATAAATCCTTCAAATAATGCATTTGAACGATATAAAACGGATTGAATATAATGAAATCCATTATGACCTATTGCTCTTTGAGGTCTTGGAGTTTGAGGTTTTGTTTTTTTTACATATCGTACCGCATACTTTTCATAGTATTTTTCGATTTCCACCATTTCTGCTCTAAAATTTTCATACTGTCTTTTTATTCTTTCATCAAACATTTTTAGCTCCGCTATTTAAATTATTTATTTTAAAAAATTTTCCAAAAGTATATCTTCTAAAATGTTAATTATTTTATAAATCTTAGCATTTCTTCTATTAAATAACTCACTTATTTCATCTACAATTATTTTTTTGATGAAGAAATATATAGCTATAATAAATCCCACTATAACCGAATACATTACTGCTTGATTAAAGTAGTCATCAAGATTCTTATTAGCTGAAAAATCCTTTATAATGTATTGAGTCCAAACCGTCACTAATATAGTTATGAATATGCTAGGAATCACAAATTTGTTTTGATTTTTGTTATTTACTCTTTTATTTAATAATGTAATTAGAAATTGTATCTTTTGCTCACTATAATAATCTAAATCTTTAAGCTTAACTAACATTGATGCTCTAACTCCGACTTTTATTATGTCATTTTTAAAATTTACTTTATCTTTTTTCAAACTAAGATTTTTAGCAGATAAATCTACCAGTATTTTATTCTTAAGTTTTAGAATTAGTATGTATGTTATAATAGAAATAATGAATAAAGTAAACAGAGCGAAATTCATCCTAATATTTTTAAAATATTTAGCACTAGATAGTTCCAGTAGTACAAATGTAGCAATTGCTAAACTAACCCATAAATATAGCAAAGCTTTTAACTTTTTATTTGCAATATCATTAATATCTAATACATTAATATAATATTCTATTATTTTATCCATATATCCTCACTCAATATAAAGTAAAAATCACTAATTAATTATGTTCTGTGATTTATTTTATCATATATTGTTATTTTTAACAAAACTTTATATTATAAAGATTCTAACAAATCTTCTAACACCTTTTTGAAATTTTCTAACCATCATGGTATAAGTGTTTGAAAACATATACATAAAATCAAGCCATGAAAACGGCTTGTTTAAAGGGTTTGAATAACCTAAAATAATAAGAGCTATGGTTTAAAATAAGTAGCTACTTGCATATACAAAATTCATATTACATGCTTATCCGACTTATACAAGTGTCATATGTTTAGGTATGTTAAAACTGGATTTATATGATAAAATATTATTTGCAAGAAAGTTTATGATGGTGGTCAATAATGCTAGCGAATATTAAGTTTTACTTGATATTATTATTTGCCATAGTACTATTCTAATTGCTTTTTTCAAAAAGTTGATATCAATAAAGCTAAATAACACATTATTTAAAACATAGGGGGCTATATGAAGAAATATGAACATCAACCAATCTCTTCTCTTTTATTGGGACGGGCTCATTTATATGAAATAGTAATTACAGCAATCTTTATGGGATTTGGAATTAGCTTGATTGTAAGTAGTATAACATTATTTAATAAATTTGAAGCCTTTTGGGGTCTTTGCACTGGTTTAATAATAAGTGTTGTTTCACTGATATTTATAGGAATTAGAATTTTAGGTCGACGAAATGGAGATTATGTTTTTAACGGCTTTTTTATACTTAATGAGAAACAAAACAAGATAATTAGTATAGACACATATAAATTTGCTAATAACCTGAGTTGTTACCTAATAGATGCATTTGCTGAAAATAAGGTATTAGAACACATATGGAACTCAGAACCTTTGAGATTACAGGATGAACAAAATGAATCAAAAAATCGTTCCATAAATATAATCAGAGAAGCCATAGAATACTACTTGCT
This sequence comes from Bacillota bacterium, assembly GCA_023416275.1. Taxonomy (GTDB): domain Bacteria; phylum Bacillota; class Clostridia; order Acetivibrionales; family DSM-1351; genus Ruminiclostridium. The sequence continues at coordinate 2,944 of JAEZIB010000089.1, forward strand.
AGATAGTCTTTTTTCACATCTTATAAGTTTTTTTGGGTATCCTGCAGAACATAAAAAAAACATTTCGGTATATGAGAGAGATAATATACCAAGTACATTACTTAAAAACAGATTCTTAGATTTATTTTCAAAACCAATGTGCGATAGAGAAAACTTTATAGGTATAGAGGAGACAATAGAAGAAGATTCTGTTCCCTTTATTTTAGAGGCTAATGGAGCAGTTTATAGAAAGTTTTTATTGGTATTACCATATAAAAGTATTGTTCAGAAAAAAGATAATGAAATAATTATAAAAACTAGAAGATTTACATTAAATATGAATGTATTATTTGACGGCTGTAATACTTCATTGCCAGAGGGCTTCCTTGAACACTTTTTGTCAATTGAAGGTTTCTATAATTTTTTATCTAATGTAATTTATAGTGTTAATATAAAAATTTCAGTAAAATTTAAACTCAGTTCGATTTTCTCACCATATGGATGGGAGGATTATAATTGGATAGATTCTTTTTTAGATAGACTTAATAATGATATTTCTAAAGATGAGTTTTTTAAAAGAATAAATTGGAATACAGTTTATACAATTATAAAGTGTATGAGGTAATCTGTCTAAAATCGATTTAAAGCGAGTATTTTCTTCGTTGAATTATAATTTCTACGCAAAAAAATCATAGGGTTTAAATCGATATTAGAAGGTTATCAGCATTGAATAAATCGTGAATTTTATATCAAATGATAGCCATTATCAATTAAGTGTTTCTAAATTAAAACTCATAATAATTGAATACCTGTCTATATCACTCTTATTGATAACATATATGGTAAATGATACAATTAGCTAAATGATTTTACGAAAAATACATCATATAAAAACTATTCTGGTTCTGTGAAGCTATCAGTCTGACATATATAATTACTATTAAAAGTGAGGTACTCAGAAAATGGGAAAAGAACGAAAGTATAACATAGGCAGGAATTTATCTCTCTTGTATGCAGTATATGCTCTTTTAAGCTTGTTTTTTAACGTGAGTGTTTTAGGAACGTTGTTTCTTATTATAATATTTCCATTGATACTGGTATATTTGAATAAGTTACTTAACAAAGAATATTTGTACTTCCATAAACGTATTTTTATAATTACTATAATAATAATGATTTTTAGTTCACTTGCACCAATAGTTGGAACGGCTGTATTATCAACAATAGTTGACTTATCTGCACTTTCTAGTTTACCAAGCGGTAACATGCCAAATCAAAATATTGTAGTAGCCTTTGCAAATTCTACAAGCATACTATTACTGGCTAGAGGAATAGCTTTACTAACATTAAGTATTTTGCTAATAAACAAATTCAGGAGGTTTAGAATATCATTAAAAGTAGCATCTCTATGCTTAGGTATACTAGGAATACATACTATTGCTGTAAGTATGATTGGTTTATTTCCTAAACTGCTTATAATATTATCTCATAAGGCATCCATGGCTATAATTAGTATCCTTAAGTATTCAATGCCGATTATATTCTTTATTTTGTTTTGTAGTTTGTTTTGGGAGTTTAAAAGTGGAAGGCTTACAAATAACGAAGAACCAATAGAAAATTCTTGATAACTGCAGAACTAACAACTTCACACATTTAAAACTTTCACATATAGAGGTATCATTATTTCTAACAAATCTTCTAACACTTTTTAAAATTTTCTAACCATTATGACATAAGTGTTTGTAAACAAATACATAAAAATAAGCCTTGTATCAGGCTTAAATAAAGGGTTTGAATAATGAAAGATATAGCTAAATAATCTTAAATAATAAATGAAGCGTAACTCTGGAAATCGTGTGACCATTAGTTATAGTCCTGCTTACATCAAAAGATAACGCAATATAATTTATTTACTTTTTTTTATAATTAATTTACATAATTTTTCCTAAATAAAAAATATTGATAAAACGCAAAAAATATATTGACACATGTTTGTAACCAGCGTATAATATAATACCACAAATTTGTCAATTTATTAATATACTAGATTTATTGACATATTTGTGGTATTTTTTATAATCTGGATATAATCCAATACCTATAGCTTTTCTTTATCTTATTAATAGTTTTACTAGAATTTTTACTATCAATAGTAAATGGAATATCTAACAACTGAAACAATTGTTTAATTTTATTCATTGTTAGTCCTCTATCTTTATGACCGCCATTTAAATTAGTAATCATAGCTTTTAGTTCTGGTGTGATTAATAAACTAATCAGTTCTTCTTGTTGTTCCTCTAATAGTTTTATTTTATTATCTGCAAACTCTCCTAAGTATTTTATTAGGTCTTCAGCTTTTTTATTAATAATTTTAGCATCAGGAACATTTAAAAGCCAATTATCACTATCATATTGTAAACCCAATAAATTTAGTTGTTCAAAAATATATGCCAACTTACCCTTTTTGAATCTCTGTATCATATATCCACAATACTCAATTTGCTTGACCAGATTATTGTAACCAATTTCATTAACACTCCATCCACCTTCAGGAGACTGATAAAATAGATTCTCTGGTAACTTTTTATGGTCATTATTATATTTTATTTTAAACTTAACAGGGTCTAGCCTGTATAACTCTATTTTTTCCATTTGCTTATTAAGATTTTTATCTAATAGTGTCTTAAAAGTCTTTTTACCTCTGCTATGTATATAGAGATTAACATTCTGAGCATCATTTATATTTATTCTCTTTCTGCCTAGCATTTGGATGAAATCAATTTTATTTAATGTGATTATAACTATATTGGTTAATAATTCATCTTTAACATTAACCCCGTTATCCAGTGCTTTGGTGGCTATTACACATTTACAAGAAAACTTTTGTGTTAAAATAATCTCTTGTAAAATTTCTTCATCCATTTCTCTTCCATTGTTTTGGCTGCATATAAATTTACAGTCATTAATTTTACTTTGAATTTCCTTTGCATTATCAATAGAGTTAATATATATCATCCACTTATTCCCACTATCATCATTATTGATTGTATTAATTAGATTTTCATAGTCATTGAAATAGTAAGCATTAACATATGAATAATCTCTACCAGTAGAATAATCAACAATATTGGAATTATTATTTTTGGCATATACTTTTTTAATATCACCAGAGACAGTATCCATGTTAGCTGATAAATATATCATAATGCTCTGATTAATAACCCTAGGAAAATAGTTATTATAAAAGTATTGTATCTTGCCAACAAATGATGAATCGTGATTTATGTACTGAACTTCATCCATGATAATGTAATCATAATAAGAATCAATCAATTCATTCTGAGCATCAGCATTATATATTTCTCTAATTTTGTAATTCTGTATTTTATGATAAGTCATAATAGTACATTTTCCTATTTGTTCTAATTTATCTATTGCTTCCATATCATAACTAGATAAATCTATTCCCTGAGCTTCTGCAATGTCTAATTTCACTTGCCTCTTCAAATTTATACGATTGCATATATATAACATTGTTTTCTTATTTTCTATACAATAGCTTAATAATGTACGTTCCACAAAATATGATTTTCCCGTTCCAGTTTGACAATCAATAAATATTCCTGTTCCTGACTTCCATTTTTTAAATTCGTCTCCAATAACATTAGATACCCATTCTAATTTTAGTTGCATAGATGTTCTCCCCTATTTAATATGTTGTATTATTCTATATCTAGTACCATTATAATACAATTTATCCGATTTTTTAAGAATACATCCACTTAAAAAACGCCCTCGTGGGTGAAGGCGTTAATGGTGTTTTTATCATCTTTTCAATATTTTGTTTTTATTATCATTAATCTTTAATAATCTCTACATCATATTTTGAAATTTCGTTTTTATTCTGTGTAGTTAAAACCTGAATAATTTTTACATCACCAGAATTAAGAGGTGTTTTTTGAGAATCTTCAGTATACATTACAGAATTGTTTTTATCATAAAATGTGGCTCTTATATGCATAGAAATACTACTAACATTATTGTTTTTAACAGTACAATTTACTTTGTAAAACAAATCATTATTGCTGCTTATTGTCTTTAAAATGGCAACTTTAGAGATATCAGCTTTAGACTCTTCACTTTTACTAGTGTTAATATCTTCAGTTATAATAAATTCGCCTTTAAAAGTGTCAAACAACTTATTATCAACTACTTTGTATCTATTTTCTACTATTTGAAATCCAATTGTACAAGTAATAAGTATGGAAGCAATGAGTATACATATCCCTAAAAATTTTGATTTATTATCCATATAACCCCCCTATTCACTATAATTCTTTCTCTATTTCCATAACTCATTCACTTTTTCTTCAATTCTTTGTTTCCGTTCTTCAGTCTAACTTGAATCTATAAATACATTACCATCAAAAATTTTAACCACATCGCCTTTTCTTGCACCAAGTGGTAATTTCTCTATTTTAATATTCTTTTATTTCTTTCGGCACATAAGACAATAACACTAAAATTATACAATTGTAAGCTTGAGGTGATAACCCGTCGTTAAATTGGTTCTCTATTTCATTTAAAGTGTTATTAATCAAGTCAATATTTAATGGTGATTTTTCACTGTAATTATCTTTTAAATAATACAACATCGAAACAATCTTACTATTTTCTAACTTACTTTCTGAAAGAATATAATCTTTTTGATTAAACATAAATTGCCTCCAGTTAATAAAATTTTTTTGATTTTTCAAGTGTAAAGTCATATCTAGGAATATTATAACATATTTAGATTTAATTTAAAAACAACATTGAGGTACTGGATATTCTTGATTCTAGCAATCTAAATGCCAATAATATGAATTGATATAGCCTACTGAGCCGTTTAATTAAATTATAGGTATAACTTGTAGGTTAGATTATTCAAAAGGTTTAAAGTGTGTTTTTTGATTAAATTTACAAAGAAAAAGAACCCTGCTGATTGACGGCAAGGCTCTTAATAGGATATATTTACTTCTTTATCTTTCCTACCCTCTTCTTATTGTCTATTAGCCTATTTAATGGACTTGCTAAATTATGAGCTTCTTGTAAATCTCGTCCTGACAAATTAACATATTTTTTACTCATGTTCATATCTGTATGTCCAAGTGATGCTTGGAGTCCAAAAGCGTTGCCACCGCTTCTCAAATATAATAATGCAAACGAATGTCTGAGGTCATATGGGCTAACCTTAAACCCAAGTTGTTTACTATATAGTTCTAATCTATCTCCCCATGAACTTGTATTCATTTTTGTACCTTCATTACTACAAAAAACTGGTACATTATCTTTCCAAGTTGAATGACGTACTTCAATTAAATGATTAATTGCATTTACTGTAGATTGTAGCAATGGTAATGTCCTTGCTATTCTTGTTTTAGCTTCTGTTGCTGGTATAGTTACTATAAGTCTTTTTAAATCAAAATCTGATATAGTTAATGAAAGTGCTTCTTTAGGTCTTATACCGCAATCAAGTGTAAAAATAATCAACGATTTGTCCCTTACCCCTGTAAAAGATGTTTGGTCTGGAAGTTTTATTAATTTGGCTAAAATTTCTTCAGGTACATCTACTATTCTCTCCTGCGCTTTTCTCTTTTTTAACCCCTCTAGCGGATTAACATCAAGATATCCTTCATTTACTGACCATTCGAAAAATGTCTTTAGATAGGCTCGTCTTATATTATAAGTTGCTGGTTTAATATCATCAGACATATACTGCAATACACAATTTTTCAATGTATTATCAGTCCATGAAGTAGGATACCTGTTGAAAAAGTAATAGACATGTCTTTCATAGTCACTTAATGTTGTTTCACTTCTGCCCTCTGCTCTCTTTAAAAGTAGGAATTCATTTAGTGCATCTTCAAATGATTTTTTACTTTTTGATTGGCTGATTTTTGTTACTCGTTTACCCATAATTTTTCTCCCTCTCTCTTGTGAGATAGGTGAAAGCTTTATTGAGTCCAGTGTGTTAAAAATCACCCACTGGATTTTAGACAAAACAAAAAGTTCCACAAAGTGTTGAAACCCTGTGAAACTCTCTATTTTTGGTGCGGATGAAGAGACTTGAACTCCCACGGTCGCCCACTGGAACCTAAATCCAGCGCGTCTGCCAATTCCGCCACATCCGCACGAGCAAGATTAATTATAATTAGATATATATGTTTTGTCAACACTAAATTATTAAATATTTTAAAATTAGATGAGTTATTCTCTCAGTTACTTCTTTTATCTCAATTTATTGCAGCCTTACTAATTATACTTTCTCATATTTTCAAAGAATTACATTAGCCCAACTATCCCGCTTAAAATCAGAGCGGAGTGTTCTGTCACTTCGTCAATTCAGCCGTTGATTTAATAAAATACTCTATTTCCTTAGCTAAATCTATCTCTGTAATATTCAGTTTTTTGCTCCCATCTGAATTAAAAACTAATCTTACAGTTGGCCTTGTTGGTAAATTTCTATTAATATCAACAACTACCCCTTTTTCACCATTATTAAGAATTACACCTGTACCAACAGGAAATGGAGGTATTATTTTTGTAAAGCAGCTCAGTACTTCTGCATCTAACGATAAAGCCGCTATCACAGTCAGGTAATCAATAGCTTGAATTGTGCTTATTTTTTTCCTGTATATCCTATCTGAAGTCAGAGCATCAAATATGTCAGCAACAGCAACAATCCTAGAATAAATATGTATTTCATTTTGCCTTAGGCCTTTATTATATCCATTACCATCAAATCGTTCATGGTGGCATAATGCAACCATAGCAGATTTTTCACTAATTTGGGGCATTGTTTTCAAAATATTGTATCCAAATATAGAATGTTGTTTTATGACTTCGTACTCCTCATCTGTTAGAGCAGAATTTTTCTGAAGAATTTCTGGCGGTATCAAAACCTTACCAATGTCATGTAAAAGCGCGCCAATTCCTAATTCTTTTAATTCGTCATAATTTAAATTTAACTCAACACCTGTAGCAATTGACAAAACACATACATTCACACTATGTAAAAAGGTATAATTATCACAAGACTTTATATCCATTAAATTTATAATAATGTCGTCTAAAGACAAAATGTCATTTACTATTTTATTAACAACTTCAATAACTTTATCTGAATTAAGTTTATCACCGCAATAATAAGCATCCATCGTGCTCTTTACAATTTTAAAAGCTTCAATTCTCGTTTGCTCTTCAATTACATCTCTTATAACAATATCTTTTGATATGTCATCTTCAATGTATATCTCTGTAATACCTAGACCAATTAGTCTATTAATGTAAGAAGCTGTAAGCCGAGCACCAGCCTCTAGCAAAATTGTTGTATCATTATAAATGATTGCTCTTCCAACAATCATTCCAGTACTGCAATTTGAAGTATTAATTTTTCTCATTATTTCCTCTTAAATTTATTATGTCATATTTATACATTCAATATGTTGCCATACATAATAACTTTGTAACTATAAATTACTAAGATTATGTACAAGAGCATAATAAATAATATATCGATTAAAAAAATACATTTTCATCATAATTATACTTATTATCCTAAAGACTAGCAACATAATTTTACTATTTTCATACTTTTTTTGATATTTTACAAAAGTATTTTTTTTATGTATACTTTTAACTATAAATGATTTTAGAATATTCAATTATACATATTCTTACCATATTTTATTTTTTTTAGGAGTAATTTTATATATGATATTTCCTATGGTTGTAACCTTAGCAATCCTTTTGCTGTTATATATGCGAATAGAAGCATCCTTACTGAATAAAAGTTATGTTAATTTCAGTTCGACCCACAAGGGGCTCAAAATTGCCCATATTTCAGATTTGCACGTAAGTAAGCTTTATATCTCAACAAAAAGAATAAAAGCTTCCTTAGCCCAAATTAGCCCAGATATAATTATAATGAGCGGCGATTATATTGAAAGTAAAAAAGATATTCCAAAATTTATTTTATTATTGAAAGAAATTAATAGTGTCTGTCCTGTTTATCTCTCGCTCGGAAATCATGATCATAAGGCTTTTAAACATGATATGACAAAGATAGCTTCTTTTGTTGAAAAGATACAAGAAACTGGTACAGTAGTTTTACTAAATTCCAGTACTAGCTTAGAAAAAAGCAATACTATATATAACCTTATTGGAATTGATGACTTAAGGCATGGCAAACCAGATGTTAACAAAGCCTTCAAGGCAATTGCCCCTTCATTTGGTAGTAATTGTATAAACATTGCTTTTTCCCACAATCCTGATATGCTTTTTAATCTTCCTAAAGATAAAGTAGATTACTTCCTATGCGGACATTTTCATGGCGGTCAAATATGGATGCCCTTTGGTTTAGAATTCAAAATAATGAGAAATGAAAAGCTATGTAAAATGGGATACAAAAGAGGTGCACACAAAATTAACGGAATAAATATATATTTAAATCGAGGTTTAGGAAATGTTGTTTTCCCATTCCGATTCCTTTCAAAGCCTGAAATTGCAGTTATACAACTGCCTTAGGGAATCATTAGTTTTAAATCAACTTCCGCACATAAAATTCTATTCGTGTAAGAGAATTATTAATGGTTTATTGCCAAAATAACTCGAAAGTATAGTTGGTGTTTACATGGAGCACTTTCGAGTTTGGTATGGGTAGTATTTACTTAAATGGTTCATCTCAGTATTTCAGCCGCCTTTTCACACTAACCTTCCATGGTACTGTGTGTGCCATAACAGGCATTGTGTCTGATTGACCGCAAGTCGATGTATCACGCCTAGATTCAAAATGAAATTTTTCCATTGTAGAAAAATTTCATTTCATCAGCGGCGTTTCATCGAGGCAAAAAATATTCTCACCGCCTGGAAACCAAAGCGGTATCTACCACTTATAGAAATGAGAAACATTTTCTTGCCTCGTTATAATGTATTCATTCAGCTATAGTTTACAGCAATGGCTTTATAACCTCTAAAACATTACTCTTTAATGTATCAAGTCTTGCTTGTGACAATTCTAAAGTTTTGTCAGATACACCATAGTATATCTTAATTTTAGGTTCAGTTCCTGATGGTCTTATGCAGAACCAAGAACCATCTTCCATTTCGTAATACAGCACATCAGATACAGGTAAATTAATTTTTTCTGTAGTTCCATCAGCTATAATATATCTTTCAGAATTTTCATAATCTCTGATAGCACTTACATTCAAAACACCAAATTTCTCATATTTTGCCTCACGCATAGTTGCCATTGCTGCTTTGATTTTCATTACACCATCTTTACCTTCAAGAGTAAATGAGTTAACTCCTTCAAGTGAATATCCATATTTCTCAAACAAGTTTATTAAAGCCTCATATAGAGTTATTCCCTTAGCTTTGTAATATGCAGCCATTTCAGCTATTAACATTGAAGCTACAACCGCATCCTTGTCTCTAACATCTGTACCCGCCAAGTAGCCATAGCTCTCCTCAAAGCCAAACAAGTATTTCTGATTACCAGTTTCATCTCTGAGCATTATTTGTTCACCAATAAATTTGAAGCCTGTAAGAACCTCGACAAGCTCAACATTATAGTACTTTGCAATAGCCCTTGAAAGCTCTGTTGTAACAATAGTTTTAACAACAAAACCATTGTCAGGTAACTTACCTGTTTCTTTCATCGCAGACAAAATATATTCCAACAATAAGCAGCCTGTCTGATTGCCAGTTAATGTAGCATATTCACCGTCATTCTTTCTTACCACCACACCAACTCTATCACTGTCAGGATCTGTACCAATTATTAAGTCAACATTGTTGTCTGAAGCAAGCTTTATAGCTAATTCAAAAGCAGACCTTTCTTCTGGATTAGGTGATTTAACTGTTGAGAATTGTGAATCAGGAAGCTCCTGTTCCTGTACAACTAACACGTTTTTAAAACCATTTTCTGAAAGGATTCTTCTAACTGGTTTATTTCCAGCACCATGTAACGGTGTATACACTATTTTGAAGCTGTCTCCTACTTTTTCTGCTGCATCGCTATTAATACATAGAGTTTTAAGCATAGCAATATAAGCGTCATCTATCTTGCTTCCTATTATCTCCAACAAACCCTTTTCTATTGCTTCATCCTTAGAAATTGTGTTAACCTTTGTTATATCAGCTATTGAATTAATTTCTGAAATAACTGCATTTGATCCATCTATTGATAATTGTCCACCATCATCGCCATATACCTTGTAGCCATTATATTGCTTTGGGTTATGACTTGCAGTAACAACTACACCAGCTGCTGCTTTTAGGTATCTGACAGCAAAGGACAGCTGCGGTGTTGGTCTTAATTCATCAAACAAATACGCTTTAATTCCATTTGCACAGAAAACCTTAGCTGCTTCTAAAGAAAACTCAGGAGACATAAATCTTGAGTCATATGCTATAACAATACCTTTGTCCTGTTTTCCAAGCTTGTTTATATAGTTTGCAAGACCTTGTGACGCAACTCTTACAGTGTATATATTTATTCTGTTTGTACCAGCGCCTATAATCCCCCTAAGACCACCAGTTCCAAACTCTAAGCTTTTGTAGAATCTATCTTCTACTTCTTTATTATCGTTTTTTATTGATAAAAGTTCATCCTTTGTGTCTTGATCGAAATATTCATTTTCTAACCAAAAATTCAATTTTGCTAAGCTATCCATAATTCTTTAGCACCCTCCTAAAAATATCATTTAACGAAAGTCAATCACCGTTTCAAGCCTTCGCCCGTCAGCGTACCACCACAATGAGAACATTATTTTTTGAATCACAAAATCAGTGTGGCAGTCAGTCTCAAAAATCAAACCAATAAGACAAATGTAAATATTATTATCCTTTTCACCGCTTAGTAATTAACTATAGACTACTAGTATATCATAAAACTTTACAATTTCAATTATACAATCTCCATAATATATTATATTATTTGCCTTCTAAAAATATAAAAAATCAACACTTGATACAGTTGCTATTAATAATTAAAACAAGCCTATTTTTGATAGTATAGTTGCAGCTATAACAGTAACTAGTCCAGCAAGCCCAATAGCTAAACCACTCATAGCTCCCTCAGTTTCACCCATTTCAACTGCTTTAGTAGTACCCAAGGCATGTGCTGAAGTTCCAATAGCTAATCCCTTCGCAGTTTTATCAGTTATTCTGCATACCTTTAAAATCCACTGTGCAAACACTGCTCCCACAATGCCTGTAATTATAATGGCTGCAACTGTTAAAGATGGTATTCCTTCTATCTGCTTAGAAAGTTCGATTCCTAAGGGTGTTGTTATAGACTTTGGAATAAGGGAAGCTAGTAATTCCTTCGGCAGAGCAAATACCTTTGCAAGCCCCCAAACACTGAGAATAGCCGTAATACTGCCAACAAAAACCCCACCTAAAATAGCAATATAATCTTTTTTGAGAGAATTAATATTTTTGTATAGAGGTACAGCTAATATAACGGTTGCTGGTGTTAAAAACATAGAAATGAAATTCCCTCCACTTTTATAATCCTCGAGTGGAATGTCTAGTACAAGCAATGTACAAATTACCAATGCAATAGCTATCATAAGAGGATTTAGGAAAGCTATCTTAGTTTTTTTATTAATAAAAATGCCTATTTCATAAGCAAGTATCGAAATAAATAATGCAAAAATTGGTGTAGCGAATATGTCCTTCATAAATAAGCCTCTGCCCAACCTTTTGCATAACATCGCCAAGCAACTCTATTTTCCTTGATAGTTTTGGCATGGGCTGGGTCCCTCCCTTTTCATTTTTAGCTTTGTTTCGGAATTATTTTTTTTTATTAAGCTTTCCTTTAATTATCTGAACAGTCCACCCTGTTATAATCATTACAAGAAATGTGGTCACAAAGCAAATAACCAAAATTGGAAGCAAACTTTCCTTTAAGATACTTGCGTATGCTATTAATCCTACCCCTGCAGGAATAAAAAAGAATGCTAAATGATCTAGCAGAAATTTACTAATTTCCTCTAGCATTTCTAGCTTTATTAGTCCAAATAACAAGCAAACAAAAAGCAATATCATACCAATGATACTGCCAGGAAGCGGTATATGCACCACCTTGTTCAATACTTCTCCAACCACACATAAAATCAGTATAATTAAAAACTGTCTAAGAAATTTCATTCCATTTTCCCCTTAAGCTCAGCAATCTTATCTCTTAAAGCTGCTGCCTTTTCAAATTGCAAATCTCTTGCAGCCTGTTTCATTTCCTTTTGCAGCTTTGCTATTAGCTCTTCTAGCTGTTCAGTAGACATAATCTCATTTTTATCATCAACAATATATGCTCCTTGACCCTCTGCAACCTTTGTTGCTTCAATAAGGTCACGAACAGACTTTTTAACAGTGGTAGGAACAATGCCATACTTTTTGTTGTAATCCATCTGTATCTGACGTCTTCTATTAGTTTCGCTGATAGCTCTATGCATCGAACCAGTTATACTGTCGGCATACATAATAACCTTGCCCTCAGAATTTCTGGCAGCTCTTCCTATTGTTTGAATTAGTGAGGTTTCAGAGCGCAAAAATCCTTCCTTGTCTGCATCTAATATTGCAACAAGCGTAACTTCAGGTAAGTCTAAACCCTCTCTTAATAAATTAATTCCTACTAAAACGTCAAACTCTCCAAGACGTAAGTCTCTAATTATCTCCATTCTTTCAAAGGTAACAACATCTGAATGTAAATACTTTACCCTTATATCAATTCCCTTCATGTATTCAGTCAAATCCTCAGCCATTTTCTTGGTTAGAGTTGTAACAAGAACTCTTTGATTTTTCTCTGTTCTTACGTTAATTTCACCAATCAAATCATCAATTTGCCCCTTAACTGGCCTTACAATAATCTCAGGATCTATTAGTCCCGTTGGTCTGATAATCTGTTCAACTATTTGAGTAGAATGTTCTCTTTCATAAGCAGCTGGTGTTGCACTAACATAGACAACTTGATTAATCTTTTGTTCCCACTCAGAAAACTTAAGTGGTCTGTTATCAAAGGCAGATGGCAATCTGAAGCCATAATTGACTAGTGATTCCTTTCTGGAACGGTCGCCATTATACATTGCCCCAACTTGCGAAACTGTAACATGGGATTCATCAATAAAAAGCAAAAAGTCATCAGGAAAGTAATCAATCAATGTAAATGGGGAACTTCCAGGTTCCCTGCCGCTAATATGCCTTGAGTAATTCTCTATCCCTTGGCAAAAGCCCAATTCAGACATCATCTCTAAATCATATCTGGTTCTTTGCTCAATTCTTTGCGCCTCAAGGAGCTTTCCTTCCATTTTAAACTGCTCGATTCGCTCATCTAATTCCTTTTCTATTGTAACAATAGCTTTATCCATCTTTGGCTTGGTGGTTGCATAGTGGGACGCAGGAAAAATAGCAATATGATTCCTTGTTCCAATAACTTCACCGGTTAAATAATCAACCTCTGTTATTCTCTCTATTTCATCACCAAAAAATTCCACTCTAAGAACCATTTCAGAGCTATTAGCAGGAAAAATCTCTAAAACATCCCCTCTAGCTCTAAATCTACCTCTTCTAAAATCAATCTCATTTCGTTCATACTGTATGTTAATCAGCTTTCTAAGAACTTCATCCCTATCCTTCTGCATACCCACTCTAAGAGACATCATCAAATCGGTATAATCTTCTGGATCTCCCAACCCATATATGCAAGAAACACTGGCAACTATAATAACATCTCTTCGTTCAAATAGAGCAGCAGTTGCAGAGTGGCGCAATTTATCTATCTCTTCATTAACAGAGGAATCCTTTTCAATATATGTGTCTGTGACTGCAATATATGCCTCAGGTTGATAGTAATCATAATAGCTTACAAAGTATTCCACTACATTGTTAGGAAAGAATTCTCTGAACTCACTGCAAAGCTGTGCCGCAAGTGTCTTGTTATGAGCCATAATCAGTGTGGGCTTTTGTACCTTCTCAATAACCTTTGCCATAGTATAGGTTTTTCCTGAACCAGTTACTCCAAGCAACGTCTGATGCTTCACACCATCGAATATTCCCTTGCTGAGTTTTTCAATTGCTTCAGGCTGGTCGCCCTTTGGACTATAATCAGAAATAACTTCAAATTTATTCATAAAAACCTCGTTCTACTGTTTACAATTATAATTTAACAACCCAACTTACATCAATCTTGAATCAAAAATCTCTCCGTAAGCTGCAAGTCTTTTTATAACGCCTAGATTCAAAATGAAATGAAAAATTTCATTATATCAGCGGCGTGTAAGCAAGGCAGGAGATACTCTCTCAGCCTGGAAACCAAAGCGTTACTCCCCCATTTATAGAAGTGGGGGACTTTTTCTTGCCAGTTACATTATAGCATATTGCACTCACAAATCAAACATATGTTTGTATTTTGAATATCTTTTATGTGAAAAAGCTGAGTCTATTATTAAAAAAACATATGCTCAAGGAATATTTTTAGACCTATAGCTATTAATATTATTCCTCCAACAATTCCAGCCCTTTTACCTAATAAGCTTCCAAACCTTTTGGCAATTAAAACAGCAGTTATACAGCTAATAAACGTAATCGCACCTATAATGCTTATTGAGTAATAAATATTTACATTGAGTGCAGATAAGCTGACTCCAACAGCCAGTGCATCTATGCTTGTAGCAATTGCCTGTACCAGCAGAAGCTTTAATGTCATTGTTATCAAGTCACAATCCTGTTTATTGTCAGCTGTTATTGCTTCATGCAGCATTTTTCCGCCAATAATTGATAACAGAATCAAAGCAATCCAATGATCAAATTGATTAATTACCTCTGCGAATGCGTTAGCCGCAAAATATCCTGCCAATGGCATAATTGCTTGAAACAAGGCAAACATCACTGCCATCTGCAATATATTTTTAATTGATATTTTTTTAATACATAATGAATTGGATATAGACACTGCTGCCGCATCCATCGAAAGTCCAACTGCTAATAGTATTAGTTCCAAAGTTCCCATATTTAACTTATCCTTCTAACCAAGCAACCTTTGCCTGTTTTTTATTTTATAAAGCCAACAAATATAGATTATAGTACAAAAAAATGGGAACTATTTCATCCAATCTGAAATGAGTTCCCCTGTAATACAATTTTTATCCTCTAGGTACAAGCCCTACTTTCCTATAAACCTTCGAAAGTGTTTTTCTTGCCATATAGGCTGCTTTCTCAGAATTTTCTTTTAATATAGTGTTTAGGTAATCTTTGCTAGCAGAAAACTCATTATATTTTTGTTGAACTGGCTTTAATGTTTCTACAACGGATTGACCAACAGTTTCCTTTAAATCACCATAAGATTTACCATCAAATTCCTTTTCGATATCACTAAAGCTTTTATTTGTTGTTGCTGAATAAATACTTATTAAATTACTTATTCCAGGCTTATTTTCTACATCATATCGTATTTCACGTTCTGAATCTGTAACCGCCCTCTTAAACTTCCGCATAATTGCATCCTCAGAATCCAACAAGAATACATATGCATTTTCATTCTCATCAGATTTTGACATCTTCTTTTCCGGTTCCTGCAAGCTCATTATTTTAGCACCTATCTTAGGAATATATGCCTCAGGAACAACAAAAGTATCACCGTAAATGCCATTAAACCTTTCAGCAATGTCCCTTGTTATTTCAAGATGCTGCTTTTGATCCTGTCCGATTGGTACAAGGTCTGTCTGGTATAAGAGAATATCCGCTGCCATAAGTACTGGATACGTGTACAGGCCTGCATTTATATTATCACTGTGTTTCTGTGATTTGTCTTTAAATTGAGTCATTCTATTTAATTCACCCATATATGTGAAGCAATTTAAAATCCACGCCAACTCAGCATGTGCACTAACATGTGACTGCATAAATAAAGTACATTTATGAGGATCAAGTCCACAAGCCATATAAAGTGCTAAAAGATTCAAGCTTCTCTGCCTTAGCTCTGCTGGCTTCTGCCTTACAGTGAGTGTATGTAAATCAACTACACAGTAAAGACACTCAAATTCCTCCTGCATTGGAATCCAATTTTTTATTGCACCCAAATAATTGCCTATAGTAAGATTCCCTGATGGCTGAACACCACTGAAAATCCTCTTTTTCTGTTCTGCTTGCTCCATAAAAAACACATCCTTAACCTGAAATTTAGCATACATATATACTATTTTAAGCACTCTTAACAAATTGATTATGTTAAAAATTCTCATATCAATGATTTTATCATTATTATATTAGTATTAACAAGGTATTTTGAATATTTAACGGTTTTTTTCTTTATTCTTATATGAAATAAAAACAATGATAAATCCAAGCCCACCTATCAGATAATAAATCCCTACCCTTGTTTCACCTGCTGAATATTTTAACATTCCAAAGCCAATTAGGACAATAGCAAAAAACGCACTACCAGAACTCATTATTCTATTAACCTTCATAATAAACCTCATGTGTTTAGTTTATATTTACTCAACTTTTTCATATAAAAAAGTCTATTTGGTGCGAGGTACGTATCAATGATTTGTTCCATTACTTTTGTTACTATCATTTTTTATATGGAAAAGCTCTCTTAATTTTTTATTTTTCTCAATTAATAGCATCAATGGATACCCAATTAAATAGCAAGCAACTATCTGTCCCAAGCCTACTGAAAGAATTGTCATAAGAAGTGGCACTTTACCAAGATAACTAAGCATAGTCCCAACAATAACTGCATTAATAATTACAGGAGGCAGCGGTGCCAAAAGTTTCCTCTTTGGCTTGTCATAAGATATTTTATACGTAAGATAGGCTGCAATTAATGTTGCTAAGCTGCCTATAACTACATCCCATATCCCATTACCTCCAATTATATTTGCTACTAAACATCCCACAAACAACCCCGGAATTGCTAATGGCGTAAAATACGGCAATACAGCAAGTGCCTCAGCAAATCTTATCTGATATGGCAAAAAGCTAGTAAGATAAAATATCATTGTAAGTACTAAATATACTGCAGATATCATAGCTGAAGTAGTCAGCAATCTTATTTTTCTATTATTATTCATAATTTGTTTTCATGCCTTCATTTATCACAAGCCCCATAAAGCTTAGCATGAACTATATCCCTCCATACTTTTTTAGTTCTTTAGACTTACATCTGTGACTAAAATCTATAAACAAAAATCAATTATTCTCGGCAAACTGATATGCTACCCTTTGATTTGAACCGCAAATTGACTTTAAATTGGCATGTAACAAATTATTGTTAACAAAAATACTGCCCTGCAAAAAGCAGGCAGCCACGCCATAGTTTTGTTTATAACGCCTAGATTCAAAATGAAATTTTTCGATTGTAGAAAAACTCCATTACATAAGCGGCGTGTAAGCGAGGCAGGAGATATTATCACCGCTTGAAAACCAAAGCGGTAATCAACACTTATAGAAGTATGGGGACATTTTCTTGCCTCGTTATAGACAGGATGGTCACGAACTGTCTAATTAGTTTTTGTCAATTATATCATTAATATTTATGTAATACAAATAATTGTTATGGCATAAGCACATCATACCATAGTAATTTACTTCAATTTCAGATATAATTATATAAGTGAGCAAAATTATTTCTAAAATATAGTTTAAAATAAATTCTATGGATATTTATATTTTTATTATGCGGCACATACAGATTAAAGTTTAAAGAAATTACACATAATTATAAAGGAGGTGCCGAGTCCATGTCATATCTAGATTAATTTAATAAAATTTTAGACATGGACGTATTTATGAAAATTTTTAATTACGATGTTGCTATTATTGGTTGTGGTATCTCAGGTATATTTGCCGGTTACGAGTTAACAAAACTAAACCCGCAGCTAAAGGTATTGATGATTGAACAAGGAAATAATATATTTGATAGGAATTGTCCTATTGTTGCCAATAAAATAAAAGATTGTGTACGCTGTAAGAGCTGTGACATAATGCGTGGATTTGGCGGTGCAGGTGCGTTTTCTGATGGCAAATTTAACTTTACAACAGAATTTGGCGGCTGGCTAAATGATTATTTGGATGATTCCGAAGTTATGAAATTAATTAATTATGTTGATGGTGTTAATGTTGAATTTGGCGCAACTAAAGAAAAATATTCCACATACACTGATGCTGCTAAAATAATCGAAAAAAAAGCCCTTGAGAATGATCTTCATTTATTGCAAGCCTCGGTAAAGCATCTTGGAACAGAAAATAATGTAGAAATACTTAAAAGCATGTACAATCACCTGACAAAGGTTTTAGAAATCAAGTGCAATACCCAGGTACTAAACATCCTACCTTCACAAGAGGGTTATCAAATAGAATTGTACAGCGGTGAAACCATTAATTGTAATTATCTTATTGCTGCACCTGGCAGATCAGGTGCCGAATGGTTCTCTAAGCAATGCAAGCAGCTAAAGCTGAATTTGATAAACAATCAGGTTGATATCGGTGTACGTGTTGAGCTTCCTGCAAAGGTATTTGAACATATAACCGATGTTGTTTATGAATCAAAGCTAATTTATAGAACAAAGCAGTATGGTGATTTGGTACGTACTTTTTGTATGAATCCATATGGACACGTTGTATCAGAAAATGTTGATGATATAATCACTGTTAACGGGCACAGCTATACTGACCCTGAGCTAAGAAGTGAAAACACCAACTTTGCCCTGTTAGTAAGCAACAGATTCACCCAACCCTTTAATGAACCATATCAGTACGGCAAGAGGATTGCGTCTCTGTCTAATATGCTTGGTGGCGGTGTTCTTGTTCAAAGATTTGGTGACTTGATAAAAGGTACGAGAACAAATGCGCACCGACTGGGTCAGAGTTTTACACATCCCACATTAAATGCTACTCCGGGAGATTTAAGCCTTGTATTAACTAAAAGGCATCTTGACAATATTATTGAAATGATATACGCATTAGATAAAATAGCACCTGGTACTGCAAACTACGATACACTTTTATATGGTGTTGAAGTTAAGTTTTATAGTTCAAGACTTGAATTAACTAATGAGCTTGAAACACTACTTCCTAATATGTTTGCTATTGGTGATGGTGCTGGTGTAACAAGAGGTCTATCTCAGGCAAGTGCAAGTGGAGTGCTTGTTGCAAGGACTATAGCTAATAGAATTAGTAAAAAACCTTTACCAAAATTAAAAAACAGATACTAAATCATTTCAAAGTGGTTATTCTGAAATTAAACACATAAAATAACACCTTGTAACACATTGAAACTAGCTGTAAAAGCTATGTTTCCTGTTTAACAAGGTGCTTTTATATTAAGCTTAACTATTAAACTTTTTCTGGTTCAGGATACTCTACGCCAAAGGTTTCTACTGTAACCTTTTTCATAACCTGTGCTTCTTTTGGCTTATCGCCACTGTCTCTTTTTACACTAACGATTCTATCTGCTTCTTCTATGCCCTCAATTACTTTACCAAAAGCAGCATATTGTCCATCAAGATGAGGAGCTTTTGCAACCATTACAAAAAATTGTGAACCAGCAGAATTTGGAGCCATTGTTCTTGCCATTGATAAAACACCCTTGTCATGCTTTAATTCATTTTTAAAACCATTGCTAGAAAATTCTCCTTTAATACTGTAGTCCGGTCCGCCCATTCCTGAACCGTCTGGATCTCCTCCCTGTATCATAAATCCAGGTATTACTCTGTGGAAAATTACTCCATCATAAAAACCTTTGTTTATAAGGGAAATGAAATTATTAACTGTATTCGGTGCTATATCTGGGTATAGCTCTGCCTTCATAATATTTCCATTTTCCATCTCAATTGTTACTATTGGATTCTTGTTCATAAAATTTTGTCTCCTTTTTATTAAATGAATAATTTGATTATTCTAATTTCAAGCTTAATTGTGTATCTCCTTTATCCTCTTCCTTCAGATAGCAGCCAATTGCAGGTATATTCTTTGTCCTGTAATAATCGGGGTCTGAAAGTCTTCTCTCCTCCAAGGTCTGTATACTAATCAGAGTACTTCCCTTTTTAGAGGTTAGAACCTGTACACCTTGAGAGGCCCTTGTAGTTTTTGAACTAATTTCTTCTGTATTGAAAACCAAAACCTTTTTTATACTGCTTTGTGCTGCTAAATCTATATCACCATTTATAAACATCATTCTTACTAATGGTGATTCACTATAATATGCATTTGCTAGCTTCTTTCTGTTTGTCTTGGTTGCATAGCTTGACATATCAATTTTTGCACCTTTTCCATTTTTATAAAAAAATAACATATAACCTTCATAATTGTCTGTAGCTGTAATATATACTATCTTTTCATCACTATCCAAGCCTAACAGGTTTGTAATGTATTCTCCTAAACTGCTAGCTTTACAATCGGGTATGTCATATATTTTCATTTTATACACATTACATTGATTTGAAAATAACAATAACTCCGATTTATTATGAGTTTCCTCCTCTTGAATTATTGTATCATCATCCTTTAGCTTTTGCTCAGAACTTGATCTAAGCGAAACAAGGGTAATTTTTTTGAGGTAATTGTGTTCTGTAAGAAACAGCTTCAAGTTGTAATCCTCAATAAGGTGTTCTGTTGTTATTTCTTCAATATGCTCCTCACTGATTATATCTGTACGTCTTGGTTGCCCATACTTTTTAGCCACTTCCTTTAGCTGCTTTTGGATAATTTTCTTTATTCGTACTTCACTTTTATAAATATCCTCTAAGTCTGCTATTTCCTTAATTAAATCCTCAATTTCACTTACCTTGTTTAGAATATATTCTTTATTAAGATTTCTCAGCTTTATTTCAGCAATAAACTCAGATTGAATTTGATCTATTTCAAAGCCTTTCATCAGGTTTGGTACAACCAACGCATCCTGCTCTGTTCCTCTGATTATTGCAATTGCCTTATCAATATCAAGTAATATTTTCTTTAGTCCCAGTAATAGATGAAGCTTATCCTTCTTCTTTGCAATATCATAAAAAGTCTGACGTTTTATACATTCTACTCTGAATTTAAGCCACTCATTCAGAATGGTCTTAATACCCATAACTCTAGGTCTTCCATTTATTAGAATATTAAAGTTACAATTGAAGCTATCCTGTAAAGGAGTAAACCTATAAAGCTTGTTCATAAGTGCATCAGCATCAGTATTTTTCTTGATATCAATTGTAAGCTTTAGCCCGCCTAAATCTGTTTCATCTCTGACATCAGTAATTTCCTTTATCTTTCCGCTTTTAACCAATTCTATAATCTGATCCATTATTGCCTCAACTGTAGTTGAATAAGGTATTTCAATTATTTCTATACAGTTGTTGGCTTTGTCAAAATTGTACTTTGCACGAACCTTGATGCCACCTTTTCCATTTTCATATATATCCCTGATATCCTTTTCAGAATATATTAATTGACCTCCAGATGAGAAATCCGGTGCTTTTAAATAGTCTGTAATATCAATATCCTCATTATCAATCAGAGCAGAGGTTGTTTCGCAGATTTCCTTCAAATTAAAGCTGCATATATTACTAGCCATGCCGACTGCTATTCCTTGATTTGCATTTACTAATATATTGGGATATGTAGTTGGTAAGAGAACCGGCTCCTTTATGGTACTATCATAGTTATCCATGAAGTCAACAGGATTTTTATCGATATCTTTGAATATTTCTTCACATATCTTGTCAAGCTTAGCCTCAGTATAACGAGGCGCTGCAAACTTCATATCTCTTGAAAATTGCTTTCCAAAATTTCCTTTTGAATCAACAAAGGGGTGAAGCAGAGCATTGTTTCCTCTTGTTAATCGCACCATAGTTTCATATATTGCCATATCTCCATGGGGATTTAGCTTCATGGTTTGACCTACGATGTTTGAGGATTTAGTCCTTGACCCAGTCAGCAGTGACATCTTGTACATGGTGTAGAGAAGCTTTCTATGTGATGGCTTGAAGCCATCAATTTCGGGAATGGCTCTTGATACAATAACACTCATAGCGTATGGCATATAGTTAGTTTCAAGAGTCTCTACTATATTTTGTTCTTCAACTATTATTTTTTTAGGAGTCATGCTTGCCCTCTCTTCTTTTTATTATCTACTCAACTTTCGAATGAAAAGTCAAGCTATTCTTAAGCTTAACGATAGCTTATTGACAAATAAACTAACTTATTTCATAAAATTATTTCTTTTCATTTGATAAGCTTGAACACCTGCTATTTTTAACTGGGGATGTTGAGTCAATTACATTTATATTAGCTTACATCAATCATATCTAAATACCTACTGCCATTTTCCTCAATAAACATTTTTCTTGCAGGTAAATTATCACCTAGCAAAACATCAAACATTTGACTTGTAGCTTCAACATCAGCTGGCATAACCTTAATTAATCTTCTTGTTTCAGGGTTCATAGTTGTAAGCCACATCATGTCGGGCTCATTTTCACCAAGCCCTTTTGAGCGCTGTATTGTATACTTATTTCCTTCAAGCTTGGCTAATATATCAGCCTTTTCCTTTTCGGAATATGCAAAATAGGATTTACCTTTGCAAGTAATTTCAAATAAAGGAGATTCAGCAATATAAACCTTTCCTTCTTTTAATAGTGTAGGTGCAACCCTATATATCATAGTTAAAATAAGAGTTCTTATCTGGAATCCATCCACGTCTGCATCTGTACATATAATAATTTTATTCCATCTAAGGTTGTCCATATCAAAGGTATTTAATTCCTTGTTATGTTTTGATTTTATCTCAACTCCGCAACCAAGAACCTTTAACAAGTCTGTGATAATTTCGCTTTTAAATATTCCATCGTAATCGGCCTTCAGACAATTGAGAATTTTACCCCTAACAGGCATAATAGCCTGAAACTCTGAATCACGACCCAGCTTACAGGAGCCTAATGCAGAATCACCCTCAACTATATATATTTCACGTCTTGATATATCCTTTGTCCTACAATCTACAAACTTCTTTACTCTATTTGATATATCTATGTTGCCGCTTAGCTTTTTCTTAATATTTATTCTGGTTTTTTCAGCTGTTTCACGACTTCTCTTGTTTACCAGTACCTGCTCAATTATCCTGTCACTTTCCATTTTATTTTCAATAAAATAAATCTCCAGCTGCTCTTTTAAGAAGCTTGTCATTGCCTCTTGGATAAATTTATTTGTAATTGATTTTTTTGTTTGATTCTCATAGCTTGTAATTGTTGAAAATGAATTGACGACTAAAATCAAACTATCTTCAATATCAGCAAAAATTATTTTCGCCTCATCTTTATTGTATTTTCCTCTTTCCTTCATGCATTTATCAATGGCGTATATTAGGGCATTCTTCACTGCTTTGTCCGGTGCACCGCCATATTCCAAAAAGCTTGAATTATGATAATATTCAAGAAGATTTGTTTTATTGTTAAAGCAAAAAGCTATCTGCATTTTCACCTTATATTCTGGCTTATCTGCTCTATCCCTGCCTTTTGTAGCAGTTTCGTAGAACTGAGTTTCTGTGAAGCCATCCTCCTGTGAAATCTCTTTAATATAATCAACAATACCATTTTCATAGCTATATATAAAGGACTCTCCCGATTCCTCATCCTTGAGAATAAAACGAAGTCCTGCATTAACAACAGCCTGCTTTTTCAATACAGTTTGAAAATACTCAAGAGGTATATTTATATCTGTAAACACCTCTAAATCAGGTTTCCATTTCTGTATAGTAGTAGTTTGCTCATATTTACATTTTTCTTTTTTGAGTTCTCCTATATTTTGACCCTTTTGAAAATGCAGTTCATATTTGTGACCATCACGGAAGACAATAACATCAAAGTATTCTGAGCTGTACTGAGTAGCACATGCACCTAATCCATTTAATCCCAAACTATATTCATAGTTTTCGCCTGAATTGTTTTTATATTTTCCACCTGCATAAAGCTCACAATATACTAATTCCCAATTATATCTTTCTTCATTTATATTATAATCCAGGGGAATACCTCTTCCCCAGTCC
>JAEZIB010000172.1 GCA_023416275.1 Bacillota bacterium
GTATTATTACATCAGCTATCTTCTCACCGAACTGCCAAAAATCATCGATAAGGATGGAAATATAGAACAATCAAAGCTGGAGCCACTCATGCCGTGGTCAAAAACACTCCCGGCTGATTGCTACAGCTAGCGTCGCAAATAAGCGACGCTTAAAATTTACTAGGAGCGTAAGATTTGACGCTTACGTAATAAATCATTGGCTTATCAAAAATCGGTAACAATTGCTTCGAAGTCACCATGGTTAATGGATACAATCTTGTCCCTGATCCACTGCACCGGAATATACATAAAAGCAAAACGAGCTACAACAGCTCATTAATAATTTTGTAATATTGGGTTAATTTTTTTAATGGTGACAGGCACCAGTGCTATTACAGCTTATATCGGCCATAATGGTATTGTGGGTCTTTACTTCTTTATAACCTTACCAATTACCATATCCCATATTTCTACAACTATTTCTTCCTTTGCAAAAAGTAAAAATAATCCATATGCTCCAAAGAACAATATAGCAGAAATAGCCAATGTTAAGAAGTTCCCAAATGCAAGTGTTTTAACCCAAAGTGATGCCATTGATCCAAACATAATAGCGATTAAAATTCTAAAATAATGAACTTGCTTAAATGTGTCAGTAACTTCATTTCTTAATGCAACATACTGAATTAATAATACAGCAAACTCCGCTACTAGAGTGCCTATCGCAGCACCTGAGGATGCAAACTTCGGTATTAAAATAGCATTTATAATAATATCAACAATTCCGCCAGCAATTTCCGAATACAATACTATTTTTTCTTTTCCAAGTGGAACCAAAATTTGAATACCAAGAATGTTAGTAATTCCAATAAACAGCAGAGTAGGCATAATTAATTGCATTGGCAAAATAGAACCACTATATGCTTCTCCTGACAAAAAGAAGATTCCTTCTTTAGCGAAGAAGATAAAATATATCATTAGTGGAGTTGCGAGCAAGAAAACAAAAGATAGAGCTTTTTTTGTAATTCGCTTGAAATCATCCAACATTCCATTTTCTATATAATATGAAGCTCTAGGTAGCAGCACTGTTCCTAACGAAGTTACAATAGAAACTAAAATGTTTTTTATCTTTACTGTTGCATTATAATAACCTACATCTGAATCAGTAGTCATAAATCCAAGCATTATATTATCAAGATTTGTATAAATCGTAGTTGCACAAGCCATCGCGAAAAATGTGCCAATAGGTTTAAAATGTCTTTTAAAATTATAATTACCTACAGGCTTTAAATCAATATATTTATGTACATTTATAAAATTAAATACATTTGAAGCTGAGGCAGCAAGTATTGTTATTCCACCATAAGTAACATAATTCGATTGCTGATGGATCAACAAAAACATTGCTATCAAGGCTACAAATTTAAATATTACAGAACGAATAGTTATATAAGTATATTGCTCTAATGCTTTGTACAACCATTCCATACCAATAGATGTGAGAATGATTGTAAAACTGACTATTACATATAATAGCTTGTCTGCTTGCAATCTAGGAACGCATGCTAGAGCAATAAATAGTGCCACATATGATATAACACTCATTGCTATATTAATAATTAATAGTTCTTGAGCTGTTCGTGTCAATTCTTCTCTATTATCTCTTACTTTAGCGCAGACACGTATTCCGTAGGTTGGTATACCCAACTGTGCAAACATTGATAAATAAGATATCAACGAAGTTGCAAACGATACCTTTCCCGTTCCTACTGGTAATAAAATTCTAGATACATATGGAAATGTAATTAACGGAAAAATAAAAGATGACATCGTTAAAAACATATTCATTATAAAATTAACTTTTATCGATTTTTGCTTCATCTCAGTTCCTTCTTGCATTTCTCTAACACAGAAGCTAAAGTAGCATCCATGTCATAGTACTTATACTCGCCTAAACGGCCACCAAAAATTACTTTCTCTTCTTTGTCTGCCAGTGCTTTATACTTCAAATAAAGAGTTCCATAATTATCATCATTAACCGGATAATAAGGTTCATCTCCAGGTTTCCATTCGCTACTATATTCTCTAGAAATAATAGACTTTGGAAGATCATTACCTTCTTCATCCTTACCAAAATTAAACCATTTATGCTCAATAATTCTTGTCCATGGTGTCTCACGGTCTGTATAATTCACCGCTGCATTACCTTGGAAGTTCGGTATGTCCAAAATCCCGTTATCGAAGCGAACAGAACGGTATTCAAGAGCACCACGTTTATACTTATAGAAAGCATCAATTGGACCGGTATAAACTTTGTAGTATTTTTGCAAAGCTGTTCTTAAACTATATGAAGTTCCAGACCATGGTTTTTTAGGAGATATCTTTAATTCTTTGTATACTATTATTAATTCTTCCACCGCTCTCACCTCGTATGCACAATACGCTTTCACTTATTACTGCAGAAAATAGAATAACTATAATTGAATAATCCACAATAACGGTCATCATTTCAAGTAAAGAAACAACAACAAAAAAAGTTGTTAGGTCATATAAATGCGAATTACATAGTTTGCTCTTTTTAAGCATCGTAATAAAAACATAACCAAGTGCAATGCAACTTTGTAAACCAAATTGAAAATAGTATCCCCACATACCCAAATCTGATAAAAAACAATTCATTTTTAATCCAATCGCAGCTGGAGATGATGCATAAGCCGTATTTGTAATACCTCCACCCCAAAAAGGATGTGAATTAGAGATTGTTCCAGAAAAAAAAGTTAACGCTCTTAATCTTGTTCCACTTTCGTTACTTGTAAACAATTGTGTTAAACTATCACTAAAGCTAATTCCATTATTGCTAACTAAATAATATGATCCTAAAGCAACAAAACAAACGATTAAAATATTCCTAAACTGTTTACCTCTACCTTTTCGAAGCAACACTTCTATAAACAGCAAAATTACAAATAACGAATAGAAAAATATTCTAGTTTGGCTTACAAACACTATTGTAACGAATAACGCTATGAAGTTAATTAGACTAAATATTTTTCTGTTCAACCTAAAGCAATAAAAATTATAAGCACATAACAATGTGAACCATTGCGAAGAACTATGTATTAAAAACCTATATTCCAATCCTAGCATTCTATCCGCAGATGATTTGACAATTTGCAAAAACATCATGTTAGGTAAGAGGAAATACTGAATAAGAATAATGCATGCTGAGAAAACAGCAAGTATATTAATTATGTCGAACACTTTTGAAAAATCTATTTTTCCTTTATAAAAAGCGTCTCCTAATGGAATACATAATAACAATGGCAAATATTGTCTAAATGTAATTACACTTTTTACTATTGGCTGTCCCCAGCGGGTATATGCGACAAAAACGCTCGTAAACATACACATTGTAAGTATAATAATCGGAATGTATTTAATAAGCGATCGCTTCTTCGCCCCTTTTAAACCTTTAACAAACCATGCCAAAAACATTCCAATAGCTACACATAGTGCAGCGTCAGAAAACGATATATTGTTTGTTGCAGAGAAAACCTCATTACTATACAAACCAAATAATTTTGTATAAAAAAGTACATATAACACTATTCCGTATTTCATTGATGCAAACCCAAGTATTAATCCCATCAGATATATTACTGGATATACAAGATTAGCCATCGTATTATTGATTAAACCAACAATCATCAAGAGTGAAATAGCTAATATATTATCCATCTTAAATGTTCGTGTTCTCATAATTATAGACTTCCTAGATTCACAGTTTTACCAGTTCTATTTAATATTCCATCAATTATTGCTTTATTTATAACCTTAATATTATGAAGTGATCCACTTTTAATTGCTCTGAAATTCCAATATACCAAATTAAAAATTGAGTTAAATTTCCTTGTGCCCCATTTCTCACCATATTTTTTTATAAATATAATATAGTTTCTTAGTGCGTAATAATCCTTCCAATTTAATCTTTCTCTTTTATCCTTCGAGTAATTATCAAATTTGGCAAGTTGTCTATGTAATGTCGCATTTGTCATAAAAGAAATCTTGCCATACTTTTGAACTTGCATAGCATAATCAGTGTCATCACAAATTATAAAATAACTAGCATTAGAAGGACCTATTTTTTTGACAGTTTCAAATCTTATTAGCGGACCTTCAAAAGGAAAGTCTTTTACTAAATAATTATCTTTTTGTAATGGATGTACTATTTTGGTCTTTCTAGTACTTGTTAATCCAGGCGCAATCATACGTTTAAGATCAAATTCAACCCAAACATTATCCTCAAAATACTCATCTGTCCTATTTGGAATACATGCATGAATTCCCTCGCTCATACCTTTACAAAGAATTTCCAAACAATTCTGTTCAGGCTGAACATCATCATCCATAATCCAAAGATAATCACATTCATATTCTAATGATTTTTCAATTACCTTTGAAAATCCACCTGATCCACCTGAATTAACACTGCTCTTTATATAAAGAACATCAAATTTACTTGTATGAGTGTTAAACCAAGTATCTTTAACTAGTTCGTCATAACTAATATAACCTTTATCTTTGAGCATCTTTTCGGTACCATCATTTGAGTTATTATCATATATAAAAACTCTACTGATAGCTTCAGTTTGCTTCGTCAAAGCTTCTAAAAGCACTTCCAAGCATTTTTTTCTATTGAACGTTACTAAAACTACATTAACCATATTTCATTCTCCTAGTCCTCTATGATTTCAATCCATTTATTTCTAATGGATGCATAAGAAAAGTCTTTTGATCTCTTAACCGCATTTTGTGACATCACTTTATTTTCTCCTGAATTGGTAAAAAGTTTATATGTATAGTGAGCAAATCTTTCAAAATCATTTTTCCTAATCAAGTATCCAGACAACGACTCAGCAATAATTTCTCTCGGTCCGGTATTATCAAAAGCAACAATTGGTACACCGTAAGACATACCCTCAACGAGAGTTAACCCAAAACCTTCCCAGTTTGATGTGGAAATCAGTACAGATGCTTTTTTATAATACTCAACAACATTTTTGCTATAGCCTTCAAGAATGACATTACTTTGAAGGTGCCTCCGTTCTATTTCTTTTTTCAATAAGTGTGAGTCTTTTCCATTTCCCACAACAAGTATTCTAATATTGCTTTGTTTTTTCTTAAGAAGTTCCCCAATTCGAAGCAAATGCTCGAGCCCTTTTTGTTGCCATTCTAATCGTCCGACCCATAAAATATATGGATTATCACTATTTATTCGACTAGAACCACCAATTCTTACAGGATCATAGATGCAGGTTGCCTCAACACCTAAATATTTTTTATAATTCTTTGCATCTTCCTGAGTTAACACAATGCAATTGTTAAGCAAATTTAAATATTTAGAGGCCAATTTGTGCTGGTTCCAGTAATAATTGTGTCGAGTATTAAAGTACGCTTCATATGAGTTATGTTGCCATCCAATCGTTTTACATTTTAATTCACTAGATATGCTTCCTAGAATAATGCTTAGTTTCATTTGTAATGCAACTACCAAATCATAAGAACCGTCATTAATAATCTTTATCAAACTATTATAATTGCAACACTTAGTATAAATTGATTCTAAAAACGATATACTTGTTATTCCTAAAAGTTTTTTATTTAAAAACCTGACTCCCTTAATAAAAATATTTGGAGAAAAATCTTTTTGAACATTTCTATCAATAATCGTATCCACTTGACTAGACAGTCCATATAATGAGTAATCAACTGATATATTCTTATCAACACATAAGATATCCACCTTATATCCAGTTTCCATCATATTAGCAAAATCAATTGTTACCCTCTCTAAGCCACCAAGTTTATATGGATTATTTGTTACTATTAACATTTTTTTCATCAAGTATTCTCCATTTGCCAAAACATAATAATTCTCGTATCTTTATTAATCGATATGCTTATAATCTCCACCACTTCATTGCAGAAGCATTTAAATCAACTATTTTATATAAGCCCTTCACATCAATAAGAACCTTTTCATCATCAGCATTGTTTTTGAATAACCCCTTGATTTCATCTAAGCTCATGGCTTTGAACTCATTGTGGGCAACTGCAACAATTACACAATCAGCGTCTTTAGCATCTACCATGCTCTTAAGTTGTACGCCATATTCGTGCATTGCATCTCTTTCACTTGCCCAAGGATCAACAACAGTAGGCTCAATTCCATACTTATTAAGTTGCTTGATAATATCATCAACCTTACTATTTCTAGTATCAGGGCAGTTTTCTTTAAATGTGATACCTAAGATAACAACCTTAGACTTCTTAGGAGCCTGTCCAGCTTCTATCATTTTCTTGATAGCTTGGTCAGCAACATAAGCCCCCATGGAATCATTTACGATACGACCATTCAGAATAATTTGAGAATGGTATCCTAACTTTTCTGCTTCATAAGTAAAATAGTAAGGGTCAACTCCAATACAGTGACCACCAACAAGTCCTGGTCTGAAACCTAAAGCATTCCACTTTGTATTCATGCCATCAACAACCTCATTGGTATCAATATCCATACGGTCAAATACCATTGCAAGTTCATTCATGAAGGCAATATTAATATCTCTTTGAGAGTTTTCAACAACCTTTACCGCTTCTGCAGTTCTCATATTGGAAACAGGATATGTTCCTACTTCGATGACAATGTCATATACTGCTTTGATATCCTTTGTAGATTCTTCATCACATCCAGATACAATTTTCTTGATGTTTTCAAGTCTATGTACCTTATCACCAGGGTTTATTCTTTCAGGAGAGTAACCAATTTTGAAGTCTTCTCCACACTTCAAACCAGATTCTTTTTCAAGAATAGGGATACATACATACTCAGTGCAGCCAGGATAAACTGTTGACTCACAAACAACAATGGCACCCTTAGTAAGATTTCTACCCACAATTTCACAAGCTCCGATGACAGGAGTCAAATCAGGAGTATGGTCTGTATTAACAGGCGTAGGAACTGCAACGATGATGAACTTAGCTTCTTTTAATCTAGCTTCATCCGAAGTAAAGTCTAAAGTAGTGGTCTTGATTACTTCATCGCCTACCTCCTTAGTAGGATCGATACCCGATTTATATAAATCGATTTTTGCTTTATTAATGTCAAATCCAATAACATCCACCCCTTTCTTTGCAAAAGCAACAGCAATAGGCATACCAACGTATCCTAAACCAACTAATGCGAGCTTTTCTTCTTTATTCATAAGTTTTTCATAAATATTCATTTTAATTATTCTCCTATAGATCAAAATATGTAATATGTTTGCTTTTATCACAAATTATTTCAGGTTCATAAAGTATTAGTGATTTATTGCTCATCGCATCAATTAGATTTCCATCTTCATAATCCGGATGAACCATCGCTTCACAAACACCAGGGAGTACTTTAGTATACTCTTTCGCATCACCAAAATAATTCACTAACGTGAACCCATTCATCCTTAAATACAAATTATAAAAGGCATAAAAAAGCCTTCTACACAAAGACATTTTTACAACGTTTTTTCTAGGTCTTATTTTTGTTATATTATTCTCTTTACATACTCTTACAAATATTGGAGCTAACTTAAACCCCATATGTACGTGATGATGTGAATCAGCATGGGAAACATCTACACCAGATTCTTGTATTTTTTTTATTTGTGCCGTTAATTCATTGTAAATGATTTTTTTCTCATACTTATCAAGATGAATAAAACTAGAATTTTTTTTTATAAAAAATCTATTAAACTTTCCATTATCAGTGAATCGTTTGTAGTTTTTCATTTCATTAGTTAACGGAGTACAATCTGTAAGATTAAAGTGAACTCCTATTCTTTTTAAAAAATCTTTATCGTGGCATAGTATATTAATAGCTTGCTCATATGCATCACCATTGGCAACCAATGTGGTATCCGTAATCAATCCTTTATTGTAGGCTTCATAGATAGCTTTTGTCCTTGATTCATTAAGTCCAAAATCATCGGCGTTTATTATTATCCTATTCATTATCATACTACTCCATAGCATTGATGATCTTTCCAACAATCGCATCCCAAGTAAAGTGGTCTAAAATTCTATTACGTGCATTTTTTGCAGTATCTTTTGCATATTTGCCATCATCAATATATTTCAATGTTGCATTAACCCATTTCGAAACAGAAAACTCGTCTAATGCTTGACCACAATCATTTCCTTTTAATAGTGAAATCGCACCACCATTATTACTGCAAACAACAGGAGCACCTAGATACATCGCCTCCAATAATACCATTCCAAAAATTTCTTTCTTTGAAGGTAATAAAAAGGCCTTGGCTTTTGGATATATAAATTGAAGTTGTGGGTTCTCAACTCTCTCAATGTGAACAATTTTATCTAGAACTGCCTTATCTAATTTTAAGAACTCTTTCTTCGCATAGGATTCATCTTTCATTCCAACTAGCTTTTTTAAATATGTTTGTTTACTCTTTCCTATTAAAACTAGTCTCAATTCAGGTCTTCTTTTTGATAGCTCTGTAAATACATTAAGTAAAAAAGGCAAATTCTTATTCTCATTTAAATTTCCAACATAAAGTATACAAGGATTTTCATCCATGTATTTAACGATAATTTTGGTATCCTCTTTTATTGAAATATTCTCAAATCGTTCTAAATCAAGTCCAACACCAATATCAATTACATTTGTATATCCTTTACTTTCAAGAAAATCCTTTGCAAGCGCGGATTTTACAAATTTACATTTAATATTCTGGTTTATTTTTCTAGTTAGAAACAAATCAAAGAAATATGAACTGAAAGGCAGCATAAACATATTCCAATACGGTCCTGAATACATACATACATTCTTTGATTTTCTAGAGATTAGAAAAGTCTCTAATTGGTAATATTCTTGACAAATTATTAAATCATATTTGTCCAAAAAACTATTATCACAAATTTTTAGATTTATCCCCCATCTGAGCAATCTAAATCTAGGCATCTCTAAACACGTAGCTTTGTAACCCTCTTTTTCATAAAACACAATGCTTTTTCTAGGCTCGTTCTTTTTAAGTGTTACAAAGTCATAATTTATTTTTTTGTCTACGAAACATCTGCCTATGCCTATTTGCTGAACATTGTATGCTTCAATATCCAAGTCATTTGGAGTAGATCTTACAAGTAAAACATTTTTCATAAACAGGTCCTCATCATATCAAATTATTATTCTCTAGATTCTTTTCTAAATCGATTTTGAATGTATCGAGTTCCTTTAGCGCCAATT
Organism: Bacillota bacterium; assembly: GCA_023416275.1. GTDB lineage: Bacteria > Bacillota > Clostridia > Acetivibrionales > DSM-1351 > Ruminiclostridium. Next base: position 9,275 of record JAEZIB010000172.1, read on the forward strand.
CAACAGACTTCTTTCCTTTTCTTTGCAACTCATCTGGATTATTAATCCACTTCTTTACCAATTCAAGTGCTTCTTCTGTAGATATTTGTGTTGCATGTAATACGTAATCATATCCAATATGTGAATAAAGCGCCTCAAATTTAAATGCATAGGAAAAAGGTATAGTAGCAACACCAGACGAAATTGCACCAATTGTTGAGTGCATACGTGACCCTAAAAAGACATCCATATTGGAGATGTAACTTTTTGCTTCTACAGCAGATGAAAATGCCGGAGTCAAAATAACATCGTTCCCATACGTCTCCTTTAAAAATTCACAAACTCTAAAATCGTTTTCATTTGCACTAGGATTTTTACCATCAATTACATGTGGAATTAAATGTACTTCATAATCAGTGTTATTTATTAAGAATTCTATTAGATTATGATAAAAGACTTTGTAATCTACTGATAAGCCAAATCTTCCTCTTGTCTCATCGTCCCAAAGAAGAGATGACACGTTAACACCAAACTTCTTATTTTTACTAAACTGGAATCTGCTTTTGTCAAACGGCAAAGCGAAAGCCATATCTGAAGTGATTCTAACTGAATTTCCTACCTCTTTTGCTGTTTGTTCATCCCTTGCATATGCAAGTGTTGATTTTTGTATTAAATTTTTTGACCATGTATTAAACGGAAATTTATACTTTCCATATGTTTGAGGTAGTAAATATAGTGGTTTGTTTGCCCAGAGCACCATTTGTTTTCTCAAGCATTGTACAAAGTTTCTTCTTGTTCCATAGATACCTGTAAAACCATCACCATAACTTCCATCAAATACACAAATACACTCTTCAATTTCCTTATATACACTTAACCAACTAAAAGGATTATAGATATTTAAAATGTGACATCTAAACTTAAATTCTGGATAAACAAAAGGAATGTCTCCTAAATCATCATTTCTCATGAAACAAACGAACTCGATATTTTGGCCTCTATAATAATCTCTCAACATATTAAGGAATGTATAAGTCAAAGCCTCACATCCTTTATTGGGATCTGTAAATGTTAAACCCAAAAATCCAATTTTCTTTTTTATCATATACTTTTACTCCATACTCTTTTTATTGTTCCGATAAAACGAAGTGCTCTATTCTTTAATGAAAAACCTTTTTCATATTCTCTTAGCTTACTATTCTCATATAGAGGGAATCTTCTACCGCAAATCCTCATCGCTAATTTCAAACTCTCTAAAGAAGCTTTGCGATTGTACTGATACGGCTGTATATATTTTAGCATTCCTGTATCAATATCAAATTCTTCTAGATATACATATCCTTCTTCATTTGCTTTTTTCAAAAGTTCCATTCCTGCATCAGTTCTTGCAAAAATAACATTTCGCCCCGGTCTTTCTGTAAAGTCAGGTTTATTTGCTTTCAAATACCATGCATCACCACACGAAATATCTGAAAATTCACCTGTTCCAT
>JAEZIB010000146.1 GCA_023416275.1 Bacillota bacterium
GCCAAACGTGACGCCGCGCATCTCGATCCGCCCGGACAGCTTCTGGTAGTTGGCCTCACTGCAGTACGTGTCTTCCTCTGGCACATCGGATGGATAGCGCATCACGTCGTCGATACGCTCCATTGACGAGCGCATCTCCTGCATGCTCTGCCCAGTTGTTATCAAATCGCCGGCAGGTTTTAGAAACAGTGTCATGAAGCTTTGGAAGGCCAGAAGCATGCCTATAGTGAAGTGGCCACTCATGATCAGCCATGCGGCTAATGTCAGGATCACGATGCTGCTGAGCTCCTGCAAAAGATTCGGCACGGAGCTCAAAAAGCTTTCGGCCCGGGCAAAGGCCACCCTGGACTTGTTCACCGACGCGTGGAAACCCGCCCATCTTTCGAAAAATCCGTTCTCTGCACCGGCGGCCTTGATTGTCTCAATCATCTCGATGCCGGATACTGTCGCTGCCTGCAGTTTGCCCAGGTCGCGCATCTGGGCCCTAGTGATGTTAACCCGCTTGCGGGTCAGGATCTGAGCTACGAACAGGTTGATCGCGATGGCCGTGACGCCGACAAGCGTCAGTACTGCGCTGTAACGCAGCATGACAACCAGATAAAAGATGAGTAGCATCAGGTTCAAAAGCACAGGTGCCAGCTTGGATACCAGGGTCTCTGCCACCTCATCGTTGGACGCCTGCCGCTGCGCCAGATCGCCTGCCATACGCTGGGAGAAAAACTCCATCGGAAGATGCAGTACATGCCACAAAAAAGAAGCATTGGATACGATAGCCAGTTTGCCTTTGATCTTGATCAGGTAGACCGCCTTAATGCCCTCGGTCAAAAGTGCAAAAGCGACCAACACCAGCATCGCGAGCGCGAAGGGCGTCAGCCATCCAGGGTTGTTGCCTGAGAGTATGTCGTCGGTAAACACCCGGGCAAAAGCAGGCGTCAATATGCCGGTGACCGCCGTCAGCAAACAAGTGACCATCACGAAGAGAACCGGGACCAGCGTTCCTTTCAGACGGGATCTTGCAAAATCAGCCATACTACGCGGCCGTCCTCCCCGGGAAAATTCCGGGCCAGGCTCAAATTCAAGGCAGACGCCGGTAAAGCTTGCGTCAAACTCAGTAAGCGGAACAGACACTGCACCCCTGGCGGGATCGTTGATTTCGGCACAGCCCCCCTGGATACCCCGAAGTACCACAAAATGGTTGAATTCCCAGTGAATGATTGCAGGGAAAACGCACCTTTGCTGAAGCTGTTCGATGCTATAGCGGTTGGCGCGGGCATTCAGCCCGTAACTTTGGGCCGATCGGTACAGCTGGGCGGCAGTGGTACCATCTCGGGACACCCCGCAGTCTGTGCGCACCTTTTCTATGGGGACCCACTTGCCAAAATGGGCCAACACCATCGCCAAGCTGGCCGCGCCGCATTCCAACGCTTCCATTTGCATGATGACCGGAACTTTTTTTGGCCTCGCTGACCGGCCTTTGCGCGTTTGCATGAGCGTCACGCCCCTCAAGCTGAATGTGTGTCGTCAAAGGATGTAGTTAATGGGTTTAATCTCGGCGGTGACGAGAGCCACCTGGACCAACTCACCCAGGGGCAGTGCTGATTCCGCGCCGATTGTCACCTGGTAGGAGTAATCGCCAATGATGAGCCGGGAGATTAGCCAATCCTTTTTAAGCTCCGCGGCCAACTCCTCCGCTGAGGCGGGCAAGGCGGCCACATTCGTCACAACGCCGCTCACTGCGGACCCATCCGGAAGCGTAATCTTTACCTTACAGCCCAACAGATCGTTTTTGACATTCTCCACCGGCACAAAGCAGGTTACAGCATTGCCCTCGGTCACGCCGCTTAGCGTTAATGTAACAGGCAGCGTGCCTGTAAATCCCCAAACGAAAAAGCAGGCGACAATCACGATCAGCGCCCCCAGCAAAAGCCATACACCGGGGCTTGACACGCGGATGTAGTCATTTAGTTTTTCCGGGGATGATACTCTTTCCAGGCTCTCACGCCGAAAAATGCTTTCTGTCTGCATGGCGTACCTCCGGCATCATCTGCCTAACAGTTTTTTTAATGTAAGGCGGTTGACCTCAGCCTCTACAGCCGGTCGAGCGGCTTCCACAAACCTGGGATCACCCAATAGTTGATGACATAGATGGCAGGATACACCATACCGCTCTTCCACCGGGAATCCCAGCTTTCTTGCCAGGTCCACATAAAAGCCGAACCCGTCAGACAACATTACATAGATGTAGGGGTTGTCGTTGAAGTTGCAAATGGCCTCCCGAAGCGACGTCTTCCCGAACCGGCCCATCTGGGCCAGGGGGATCTCCCTGCTGAACTGTGAGCAGCACATCATAATCGAACCATCAAAAAGCACCGTAAAGCAGTTGTCAAACGAGCAACGTGCTGTTTCCGGGGCGCAAACCTTGATGAATTGATCCTCAGGGATGTTCTTGACCGCCGCACCTGCGGGAAAGGCTGGATAGACGATCAGATTCTTGCCGTAGATCAGCGGCCGCAGCGCCTCCATGGAGTAGGCCGCGCTATGTCCGTCCTTGAGATCCATCAGCGTGATCGCGGACAGTACGTGAAGTTCCTCGGCCACTTCCATCGCATTCTTGACTGTTTCGATGGGCACATATTCCTGATGGAACTGGTCCACACTCAGCGAAAGGTCGGTCAACCCGTCCTTCACCAGCGTAGACAGCATCGCCCGTCCCTTTTCCTTGTTCGCAGCCCAAAAACCATTGGAGACGAGCGTGCTTTTGAGGCCGTGGGCCTTTGCGTAGGCGATACATTCCCGCAGCTGATCGTAGTACAGGATGGCCTCTCCGCCGGAAAAGCTGACGGTCTTCACCGTGCCCAACTCCGCCGCCTGACGGATATAATCCCTGACCAGGGCAACGTCCAGCAGCGCCCGGTTGTGGGGCGAGCAGGAGAAACAGCACATACCGCAGGAGGCGTTGCAGCGGTCGGTCAAAAGAAACGCCAATCCCTTAAGCTCCATTCCCGTCACCTCCCCAACAAACGATCGACCGCGACCTGATCTGCAATTTGCTGTATGTGGGGCATCAAGGCCATCAGGCTGCCTTCCGGGCGAAAGATCTTCCCGCAAGCTTCGCAAGCCCCATGGCCGCCCACGGCCGCGCCCGCTGTCTCAAGAAGGCTGGCAAAGCCCCGCTCGGACCGCATACAGTGCATTAGGGCCGTGTTTTCTGGCGAGGAGAGGATCTCCTTCAGGGGTGCCTTGCGAACGTTTCCAATCTCAAGCGCGGTGGCGAACACCTGTTGCTCACAGCAGGGGAATATGCGCCCATCATAAAGTACCGACAAAAGTCCGCCAGCCCCGCAGTATGCCTTATAAGCCGCGGCAGTTGGGAGAAATTCAT
>JAEZIB010000007.1 GCA_023416275.1 Bacillota bacterium
ATTTTTAAATCACCGCTGAAGCGGTGCGCTGCATAAGCAGCGACTCATAGTATTGAACAACATTTGCGGACTACGTCCTGTCGCCGCAGATGCGGCTATTTAAAAATGTGATACCACATTTTTAAATTCAAATTAGTATAAACTCATATTTTCAAGAAAATGATGTTATGAGAATATGTAGTCTCTTCAAGTATAATATACGGATTATTTATGTATATAAAATTGTAGTTGTATTAAAATAACCGAAGTGTACCAATATTATTTGAAAGTTTGTCGATAATTTTTAATAAAACTGGTACACTACGTACCATTATTATATTACTCTACGCCAAATTCGTCAACTATTTATTGGAATATTTTAGAATAATTTAGTATTATTTCAACAAAATAATAAATAATTTTTATACTATTCCACAAAGCTCAGAAATAAATAACTAAGCTACCTAAGATATATAAAATCTACCCAATAAAACCATATGGTAAACTATAGTATATTTACCTATTAGTAAAAAGGATTGATTTAAATAACATCAGTCCTTATAATTATTTATTGAGGTGATTAAAAATGTCCGTTTTTTCAGAGAGGGTCAAGAAATTGCGTAAAGCCAAAAAGCAATCCCAAAACGAAGTTGGAAAGGCTTTAGGCAAAAGCAGGGAATCCATATCAAAATATGAACTTGGCGAAAGAGAGCCAGATCCCAATGTTATTACTTTACTTGCAAAGCATTTTAATGTTTCTTCAGACTATATGCTTGGAATCACTGACGATTCTGGCAAAGAAGCAGAAAATAGCAAGTCCTTCAGCAGGAAACTATCTGAATTTGAAAGCTATCTGAAAAACGAGAATTTTATCCCTTATTTGCAATTAGCAGTAATAATGAAGGATTCCAATATTGAAGCAGATAAATTTAAAACACTTATATGTAATTATTTTGAGCAGGTAAAACAACAAAAACACCCTTAAAATTCAGGTGTTTTGCTGTTACTTTTCTTTTGCTTAATTAAAAGCTTGTAAGTTCTTAAAGCTTGTTACGAGATGCCAAATGCTTTGGAGCTTTGGGCTGATAATAAAACCCCATACATGCTGAGCAAACACCTGATAATGCAAGCTGTGTAATTATTATTGACAAAGGTGCAAGTAAAAGCTTGATTTTTAACTTCATAATTTATTCCCCCTATATAATTTTTTACCCATTAAGGTCGTCTATAAGTTTAACTGCCTCGTCCACTTGATTGTTTACCAATAAGGTACGTATTTCATCAAAAGCAAACTTTACGTCATTCTCTAAGTCACTGTATTTACTAAAGGATTTTACCACTAAACCTCCTATAGCAGAATAAATCAATTTAAATATTAAAAAGTTGAGTATCAATACTATTATAAGCATAGCTACAGAGAATGTAATCTGATAAACCAGCGGTAACATATCAAAAACAGCAAGAAATACATAACAAGATAAATATTCTCCAAAAGATAACAACAAAAATGATACTATGAATAATTTATGAAATTGGCGGTTAATGCGAGTGACTAAAAACACCTCATGCTTCCATAAAAATGCTATAACTATTACTTGAATGACACGCTGAGGAAAAGAGAGCAGTACAAACCAATGATATGCATTTTGAAAATTTTCTATACCTTGAAAACCGTATGTAATTACATAAGGTGTATATATAACTTCTGAACCAGTCAATATCAAAAGAAAAAATGCTGTTCCAAACAAGGCATATACCAGCTTCATCTTATATACAAACATTAATATCATTGAGTATACAATAACATGTAATGCAACATTTGTTAAGATATTAGGAGACATAGGCCTGATAATACATGACGAAAGAAGCATTAAAAATAAGGTAGCCAAAAATCTGACAGCATTATTTCTATTTAATTTTAAACTTTCTTTTCGTCCAGTGATAAGTAAGGCTATTATTAAATTTAAAAATGCTTCAGGTAATGACACTAAAAACAATATGTACAAATTCATTACCATCAAAAATCACCCTCTATATATTAGTTTTAGTTTTAGTTTATGATATAAAATTTACAAAGTCAATTATAAAAGGCAAAAAAAGTCAATTTCTATTAGCTTATTATGAGCTGGAACACCTGTTTTGACCTCCAGGCACTTTTAAAAAATTTATATCGATATGGAAATTCCTATTCTATATCAATTTGTTTTACGCTCTAATGCCAGTTTATACTCAATTTTCTCGAAAAAGCTGTGTCCTATAGGTGTGATTCCAAATACCTCAAGCAAAACACTAAAGCATAATGCAAGAATATATATTTTCATTCCATACATGGTTAAAACTATGACTACTACCAGCCATATAATTATGTAAATAATTGACAGTTTTTTAAATCTCCGTCGTTCCTGCAAATCGGTAATCAATCTATTGGGGCTGTCTTTCGGGGCATATTTAATCAATAAATATATTCCTGTAACAAAAGTCAAAGCGAACAATATTACTATCCCCCCCATACTCCAATATTGATGAGTATATTGGGCTAGCAATGCTGCTGTTATAAATAATCCAATTGTAACCACAAGACACTTGCCATAGGTTTTCATATGGCAGCCTCCGGCTACCTTCCTCAGCAATGTAAAGGACATTGATATTATAAGTGCAGGAAGCAATACTCCAAAAACAAGGGAAATAGCTATTAATGTAATAATCTTAACAGCACTGCCAATAGCTATCTGGAACCCATAATAATATACGGCTTTTTTTTGATGATCTTCGTCTAGCATATGCGATAGATATTTCGCGCATGAGTATGACCATTTTTGAACAAACCTCACAATAACCTCCACGCCCACTTTAGGCACAAAATTATATAAAACTAGTTAGTATATAAACTTGAACATTACTATTACAAGCACTGTACTTAATAATGTTCTCTCCTTCTTATTTCAGATAAAGCGCAGGAAACCACGCCTACAGCTTCCTTGAATGAATAATAATCTGAATTTGACAAGTTTTTTTTAACACTTGATTCATTTTCTTCATCATTATATGCTTTCTCATAACATACATCAACTATTATTCACCTATAAGTGAATAACTTTAGTTTATTCGGTTATAGGTGAATGAATTAAAGTTGCTTAATTATAAATTCGTTATGTATTCATACATTTTTTCATCAACAGGTTGAATCATTTTGTATTGAATATTCACAATTGGAAGTGAAACACCAGCATCATTTTTTATGGTTGTTGGATTAAAACTAATTGGTTGTATATCTCCCATATAATAAAAATCTGAGCCTTCATTGTCACTCTTCTTAATAAATAATAAAATCCTCAGTCCTGAATTCTGAAAGTTTTGTATTTCCACAATTTCCTTAGAATCCATCTTGACCCTACTTCTAGTCATCCAGCTAAAATGATGACTATTAATGAACTTATCCTCATATTTTGTGCTATCACTAATATCTTCATTTTTATTGTATGTAACAAAAATAGGACAAGTATTATTCTTTATTCTATAACCATATACAGTTGATGCTTCATCCTTTTCCCAATTAAGTATTCGACAAACATCCTTCCTGCTATATTTTTGGTAAAGAATAAATCCATCAACATAGTTTTCTTTTGAATATACAGAATTGTATATATGTTTTGAATAACATAGTATATCAGTTAAGTATGTTTTAAATGTCGAATCTCCAAGCGATTTTTTCAACTTATCATTTAGAGTAATTTCATTATTATTAATATTAATACTCATAGGATAACAATATTTGCTTATCTCCTGTGATTTATTAAATTCACAGTTTAAGTTACGTATTGAAGAATTAATTGTTTCATCTGATGGATAAAATAAGTATTTGTCATTTATTTTCTCTCTAGCATTTTCTAAGGAGATACTTGTACTCTGAATAGCCTCTTCTAAGATAATTATATCTTCAATTCGTTTGCCATTTCCAACTTCCTTAGAATAAAATTCCAGATAACCTTTCTCATTTACAGATAGACTACCATCAAACATTTCATCATAGCTACTTACAAAATTGTAATAGGAATTAGAATATTCAACATAAGCATATGGGTCACGGCTTCCATGTTCAATGAAATCCATCATAAGCGGAACTCTTCCTAATTTATATTTTAATAAATTATATTCTTTAAGAAGCTCCTTTTTCGAATTCATTTTAGCCATATTAATTGATTCAAATATTTTCTGCCTAGTAATATAATCAAAATTAACTGTAGAAGAACCTGGAATAAAACTATTCCCACTATTAATCAATTTTCTTAAGGTATCCTTATTGTATGAATTATCTCCATATAAAGCTATTGGAATTAAGTAATTATTTGTATAATTTCCTATAAAGTCAATTACAACTAAGTACTCCTTACTTTCTTTTTTCCTTAGTCCACGGCCTAATTGTTGAACAAATATTATAGCAGACTGCGTTGGCCTGAGCATAATTATCTGATTAACAGATGGAATATCAACACCTTCATTAAAAATATCTACAGTAAAAATATAATCTAAAGAATGCTCTAAATTAGTATCTTCTTCTAACTGATTTATTGCCTCTTCTCGATGTGCTTCGCTGCTACTTCCATCTAAAGCAACAGTTTTATATCCACGCTTATTAAATTGTCTCGACAGTTCCTTTGCCTCATCAACTCTACTGCAAAACACAAGACACTTTACTCGACCATGATCACAACCATAAAAATTTGATTTTTCAATAATTCGTTCGACCCTCTCACTCGATATTAATGAATTAAAGTCTGAGGTCTCACTAATTTGTTGACCATTCACTACAATATCCCTAATTCCATAATAGTGAAATGTACATAGCATATTTTCCTCTAATGCCCTATTTAGACGTATTTCATAAGCTATATTATGGTCAAATGCTTTATATATATCAAACCCATCCATTCTTTCAGGTGTAGCAGTCATTCCTAATAAGAATTTCGGTGTGAAATAATCAAGTATAGCTTGATACGTATTTGCGCCTGAGCGGTGTGCTTCATCAATAACAATATAGTCAAAATAATCAGGTGCAAATCCCTTCATAATATTATCTTTAGATAATGTCTGGATTGTGCAAAACAGAAAATCCTTATCATATTCCTTACTATTTCCGCTTAATATCCCCATTGAAACCGTATCCCCAAAAACTCTTTTAAAGCTATTCATTGCATTACGGGTAATATTCTCTCTATGCACTATAAATAAAAGTTTTTTTGGTTGAAAGATTTTAGCATCAAACGCCGATAAATAAGTTTTTCCAGTACCTGTTGCCGATATCAGTAAAGCCTTATTTTTTCCAGATTTTCTTAGATAATTAATAGATGCTAACGCTTCTATTTGCATTTTGTTAGGATTAATTTTAAAAAGTGTGATTGGCTCAGTTTCAATATAAATCTGATTTGTACTATAATTTGTTTCATGATTTCCTACTATATAGGACGCTTCCCTATTTGCAGCTTTATTTTGTATATATTCTAATTTATTATCATTATCCTTATTTTTCGAATAAAATATATTTCTTGCTTGGTATATTTTTTGATATGCATCAATCCATTCATCAGTTACTTCTACAGCATTTTTAAATGTATAGTTAAATTCATCCATAGTCTGCCTTAGAAGAGAACCCTCTTCCATGGATGAAACCTTTATATTCCATTCCTTGTTATAGCTTAAAGCATCCTGTGTCAAATTGCTACTACCTACAATTAATGTATATTTATCATTTTTTCTAAATATATAACCTTTAGTATGATAGTTATTTTCTACTACAATCTTAACCTGTATATTTTTTAATTCAATAAGACGCTTTAATGCCCGAGGCTGTGTAAAATTTTGATACTGAGATGCAATTATTTTACCTTTGATGCCTTTCGCCTCAAGTTCCTTTAATATACTAATCAATGATGCCACTCCACTATTAGTAATAAAAGCCGTTGAAAAGAAAAACTCATCACATTTGTTTAACTCATTTATAATACTAGTTAATACCTTTTGACCTCTTTTGCTATTATTTATTAAAAGTGCCGGACGGTATTCTTCTAATGAAATTTCTTTATAATCAATAAATCCTGTATATAAACTTTTAGCCAAATCACTTTGAAAACTCAAAGCATTACCTCCTTAAGTTTTTTTACAATTGGTAAATCTGCTGCTGCCCAATCTAATGTATCTAAACTATCTACCTTTAACCAAGTATGAGAAATATGTTCCTTTCTAGTAAAGCTCCTGCTATCAATCTGGCAAATATAACTATGCATAGTGATTGAAAAATCAGGATAATTATGTTCTACAGTCATAAAAAAATCATCATAATTAATTTGAACATTTAAATTCATTTCTTCAGCTAATTCTCTCATTAGGGCCTGTACTTGGCTTTCTCCATTTTCAAGCTTTCCACCTGGGAATTCATATTTATAAGAAACATAATCATACTTGCCAACGTTTCGTTGCATGCATAATATTTCACCATTATTTATAATAATTGCAGCTACTACTTCTAAATGATTCATATAGATCACCCTCTACGGATATTTTTATAGCGAACTTCTAGCAACAAAATTGTCTTTTACCCTTTTGCACAGTATAAGTATAGCATATTTTAAACTTTGCATTGTAATATATGTCTTTTAATACTACCATAATTAACAGTTTATTCTGATAGCACTAAAAATCTTTTAATCACAATACCGTCTCCTATGTTGAAATTATATTTATGTAAATTCCACATAATGTAACAATTTCCTTCCTTATTTTATAAAAGTATGTAAACTTATTTTATCAAAAGACTTCTACATTTTTTATACCTTTAGTAAGTTTAATAACCTACTCACAATACATTTTTTGTGTTTTAAAACTCATTATAACAAATACCTTTTACAAATTATTGCTCCACCCTTGCCAGAAAATAATCCCGAACCATTTTTCTTAAAATCAAAACTGCATTAAGCCACAAAAAACCGACCTCCAATCGTTAGATTTTAGGTCTAACTTTTTGAGGTCGGTTTGAAACTTCAAACACGGCTATTTTATAAAAAATATGTATTTTATTATGTCTAAAATTATCAGATCAACTATCGCGGTTGAATATACTGATTAAAGTCTAGTAATATAGGTGTGGTAGCATTATCAATGGCAAGTTGAATTAGCAGTCTTTAATACCCTTAAACAGCAGCAATACAGTTAATAAGTGCGTATATATCCATCCTCCATCATAACCTTTTCTATCTTTGAAAAATTAGCGTCACCAAAGGCTCCGCCCTCTGCAAAAATGATAGGTGATGTAGAAGAATAGCTACCCCTTATCCTGAATTTAATATTAGCAAAAACACCATCCTGCTCAATCAATTCATCGCCTATCGTGTTATCGAGGAATACAAAACTGATTGTTCCCTTGGTAGAATCAATTCTGCTTGAAAAGTTAATAGCTGGATTTATAACTATCGAGCCTGGTAATGCTGATACTGCTTCAAATTTAGTAGCGTCAAATTTTATATAGAAATTGCATGTTGCAATATCCCCTACGTTAGCAACATTCTCAAAGGTAACTGGTATAGTAACTGTATCACCTGAAATAGCAGCTGCTGTTCCAACTCTCAAATAAAGAGCATTGTCTAAGCTTGAATCAATAATTTTCACATAAAAAATCGGATTCTTTGTTAGACCAAAATCAACAGTAAATGACTTTGTACCATATTCAAGATTACTTATATAGCTCGCAAGTAATGTCAAAGTATTTCCAGATACTGTGTAGTCAGACCCCTCTGTTAAGCCTAAAATACCTTTAAAAGAATTACCATTTGGAGTAATGTTAACAACAATGTTTGTTATATTATTCTTATCTACTGTATTATAATTAGGGCTTATAGTTGGTTCTCCTGCACTAACTGTTATTTCTAGCACTGGATTTTTATCACCAGTACCAAAATCAAAAACTAGTTTTTTATTTCCAGCCTCAAGTCCGTTAAGATAGCTGTTTAGTATTGTTACAGTATTTGCTGACACTGTATAATCAATACCTACTGTCAAGCCAGTAATACCTATAAATGTATTCCCATTTGGCGTAAGCTCTACTTTTATAACAAAATATGGAGTACCTAGTTTAAAATATGCCGTAGAAGCTTTTATTTTAGACTCAAGAGGAGTAGTGCGAACTATATTAACGTTCCCGCCTATTGAACTAACTGGCATTGTGTTTAGGTTTGGGTCTCCAAATGCTCCAATATCCTTAATTGTAACAGGTGTTGTAATTTTAGCTTCAGCAGGAGTCTTTAATTTAAAGTTAATATATGCAAACACACCATCATTGTTAATCGGTTGACTGCCTGATGTGTAATCAACAAACAAGAAGCTAATTGCCCCGCTCGTTGTAATAATATTAGCACCGAAGTTAACTTCTGAATTTGTAACTATAGAGCCCGGCTCTACAGCTACTGCTTCTAACAAGTTAGTATCATAACCTACTCTGAAATCACAACACGCTATATTACCTGAATTGGCTACATTAGTGAAGCTAATAGGTACTTTTACTATTTCACCCTCTTTGCCAGTTGCTTCTCCAATTGATACTTTAAGACTATTATCATCTATAGTAACACTTCCAGCAGTAAAGGAAATAGCCTTTATCTTTGCCATATTCTCATTTCCAAAAGCTCCACCTTCTTTAAATACTATAGGCACTGCTGTGCTTGAAGTTCCCAATATATTAAATGTCATATTGGCTATTATACCATCGGTTTTGATAATTTCATCGCCTATAGTATTATCTAAAAACACAACAGATATTAAACCAGTAGTAGCATTAATTTTACCGGAGAAGTTTATATTAGGGTTTGTAATAATATCCCCCGGTTCCACTGACACTGCTTTTAAAAGAGTCTTATCATAGTCAACATAGAAGTTAAAGGTTCCAACATTTCCTACATCCTTCACATGTGAAAGGGTTACTGGTACTTTTACAATATCCCCCTGAGCACCCTTTACAGTTCCGATTTTTACATTTAGAGGATACTGTTCTCCTAATACTGTACATATTTTTAATACAGGATTAACAGGTATACCAAAATCAAAGGTAAGATCTATTGTTTCCAACGGCAGTTTAGCCATATAATCCTTAAGTATTATTACTGTTTTACCTGATATGGTATAATCAGTACCCTCTTTCAAACCTACAATCCCATTGAAAGAATTCCCATTTGGAGTAATAATTACATATAAGTCTTTAGGATCATTTTTATATACTTCAACATAATTAATAGTCATAGTTGGTGTTCCTGCTTTAACTGCTATTTCTAACACAGGATTTTTGTCACCAAAGCCAAAATCAAAAGTTAGTTTGTGTGTTCCAACTAGAAGACTGTTCACATATCTATTAAGTATTGTTACAGTATTTCCTAACACTGTATAATCCGTACCCGATTTCAATTCAGAAATACCATTGAAAGTGTTCCCGTTTGGACTAAGAGTTATTTTTAAGCCATCTGTACCTCCTAATACGAAAGATGTCATTGAAGGATCTATTTTAGACTCAAGAATAGTAGTGCGTATTACAGTAACACTACCATTTGTTTCATAGACTGGAACCTGATTAAGATTTGTGCTACTAAAAGCTCCAATTTCCTTAATTTCTACTGGTGTTATGATTTGAGCTGCAGTAGGTGTCTTTAATTTAAACTTAATATTTGCAAACACCCCATCTTCATTAATGTATTGGCTTTCTTCTGTGGAATTAAGGAATAAGCTAATAGCTCCACTTGTTGTATTTATATTAGCTCTAAAGTTAGCTTCTGCATTTGTAACTATAGAACCTGGTTCTACTGATATTGCTTCTAGCAAGTTAGTATCATAATTTACTTTGAAATCGCAAGACATAACGTTACCCATTTTAGCTACATTTGCAAAGCTAATAGGCACTGCTACCACTTCACCCTCTTTTCCAGTTACTTTTCCAACTGATAAATTAAGCATTTTAGTTATAGGTCTAAGAACACCTCCATTGGTGAAGGAAATAGCACTTATTTTTGTCATATTCCCGTCTCCAAAAGCTCCGCCATTTTTAAATACTATAGGTATTGTGGTATCTACAGTTTTTAAAACTTTGAATGTTATGTTGACTATTATTCCATCAGATGTAATAATTTCATCGCCTAATGTATTATCTAAAAATACAACAGAGATTGTACCATTATTAGAATAAATTTTACTAGAAAAATTTACAGTAGGATTTTTGATAGTATTACCTGGTTCAACGGATACTGCTTCTAGTATAGTATTGTCATATCCGACGTAAAAGTTAAAGGTTCCTATACCTCCTACATGCCTAGCACTTGAAACGGTAATCGGTACTGTTACAGTGTCACCTAGAGCACCCTCTACAGTTCCAATTCTTACACTTGCAGAGCAAGGACATACCACATCTATAAATATTTTTAAAACAGGATTATCTGCCACACCAAAATCAAAGGTAAGTGTCTTTGTACCTGCTGGCAACATATTAAGATAACTCTTAAGTATTGTTACTGTATTACCTGATACAGCATAGTCAGTTCCTTTATTCAGCCCTATGATACCATTAAATGTATTTCCGTTAGGAGTAATAGCTACTTTTATGTCCGATGACAATGCCTTTATGAAGGATGCACTTGATGGAGTTATTGTTGGTGCTACCATTTCAGGATTTTTTATAGTAATGCTACCGTTAGTTGTATTTGCCATTAGTTCAATACCACCAGGAATAGCGTATGCTTTTCCAATGAATTCCAATGGCGTTGTGGTTGCTGTTGCAGTAGGCTTTATTTTAAATGTTACTTGGGCAAAATCACCATCTGCTTCAATCATTTCATCGCCTATAGTGCTATCTAAGAATACAAAACTGATTTCACCATTACTCGAATTAATTTGTCCAGAAAAGTTATTTTCTGCATTTGGTACTATAGAACCTGGTGCTACTGATACTGCTTCCAATAAAGAAGTATCATAACCAATATAAAAATTGCAAACACCTACATTACCTGCTTTTGCTACATTTTTAAATGTAACCGGTACTGTTACTGTATCGCCTGGTATACCCGTAGCTGTTCCAATCATTGCATCGAAAAGAGGCTTTGGTGTCGTACCCTTAACTGTTAATGTAAGTTTAGGGTTAATTGTTGCACCAAAATCAAAGGTAAGGCTTACATTCCCGATTGGTAAGCTATTAAGATACTCTTTCATCAGCTTAACTGTATTTCCTGTTACCTCGTACTCTTTTCCTTCTGTCAGTCCCACTATTCCTTTGAAGGAGTTCCCATTAGGTGTTAGAGTTATTGATACATCTGAGTTGACATACTTGTCATGAGCAACAACTGTCGGCATTATCGTAGGAGTTAGCATATAAGCTTCCATGCCGTATATAAGTTGCCCCTTTATATATGCGGTAATTTTATTATTTTCACCATATGTACTCAACGTCTTGAAGGAGTAGTCAT
>JAEZIB010000031.1 GCA_023416275.1 Bacillota bacterium
GTGCTGAACAAACGATGAAAATGATAGGTTGCATTTCTGAAATTTTAAAATATTACCTCAAAAAGATAAACGAAAATGTTACGTTGAATGAAGAATTCAAGATTATTGAAAACTATGTGTATCTTCAAAAAACAAGATTTGGAGATAGGATAAAATTTGAATTAAAATATGATGAAAGTGTAATGGGTCATCGTGTTCCAAGCATGATACTTCAGCCATTTGTTGAGAATGCAATAATACACGGACTTGAGCCTTTAGAGGAAAAAGGTAGACTTAGTGTAAGGATCATGGATATAGAAAGTGATATATTATTGAAGGTTGAAGACAATGGTATTGGTATAAACGAGGAGATACTAAGTCGGTTTTTTGAAAAAGATGAATTAATAACTTCCCCTTCTGAAAGAGGAATCGGTGTTGTAAATGTAATTAGAAGACTAGAACTTAAATATGGCAGGAATGTTGTTGAAATTAAGAGTAGCAAGGATAAAGGTACTGAAGTTAACATACGGATTCCTAAGGATAATTTAGAGGTTAAGTAACAAAAATTTTTAGGATATTTTAAAGAACGTGGTTAAGACATTATTACACGTACTGCCAAGGGTTCTCTACAATATTTTTGTGCCTAAAGGGTCTTGGAGGTTATTATGAAAAAGAATAAAAGAAACTATTTTTTAAATTTACTTCTACTGCTTGTTTGCCTAATACTAGCAGTCTGTTTTATTATATCAAATTCCACTGAGCCTTCAAATACTTCCGTAGCAAGCAGGAGTAAAGCTCCACAAGCTGATTCTGCATCAGATATTGAGGTTAGTGGTACTGCATTTGCAGGAACAAAAGATCAAGCTTACTTTATGTGCGTTTTTGTTAAGGGTACTGCTTACTGGAAGGGCGTCTATAAAGGCTTTAAAGCTGCAGGGAATCAGCTTGGGGTGAGAACGGAGTTTGTAGGTTGTGACGAATACGATGCTAATGCTCAATTGAAGGTTTTTGAACAAATTGTAGCAAAAAAACCAAAAGGAATTGCTTTATCCCCTATTAGTCCAGAAATATTCAAGGAACCCATTAATAAAGCAATAGCAGCTGGGATAAAGGTTACTACCTTTGCTTCGGATTCGCCGGATAGTAAAAGACTTACTGTCATAACTACCGATGATATAACGCAGGGAAGGTTGGCAGCTGATTACATAGCACAAAAGACAGGAGAACGTGGAACAATCGGAATAATTGAAAGACCGAATCAAACAAACCATGCAAAGCGTGTGAAAGCATTTATGGATAGGTTAAAGGAAAAGTATCCTAGTATGAAGGTTGTATCACGTGCCACAGCAGATGGAGATGAGGCAAAAGCTGCAAGGGCAGCAGCCGCGATGATTAGGGAACATCCGGATTTGTCACTTATTTACTGTGTGGCAGGAATAGAGGGAATAGGTGCAGGAGTTGGAGTAAAAGAATCAGGAAAACAGGTAAAGGTATTTTGTTATGATGTGGATCCACAGATAATTGATATGATTAAAGATGGAACGATATTTGCTTCTTTTCAACCCAATACTGTAAATATGGGTTATTGGTCAATGCTATGTCTGTATACTGCAGCAAACAACTTAGTTGACCCTGCTAATGATTGGAAAATAGCAAACAAATCACCGTTACCTACAACTATTGATAATGGGATTGACGTAGTAACAAAGGAAAATTGTGACTACTTCGACATCAAGTAATAACATAAAATAATTTAATAACTCAACTTTCCCATTAAAGTTTGCTGATGCTCAATCTTATCAATGCTTTGTTGCCAAAATAATTGCTATAATTTGTAATGGCTCGCTGCAGTTTTTTTGCCGTCGCACACATTCACCATCCGTGGTTTAAGGTGTGCTATAAACTATAAATAATTTAAGCTGAGAAAGTTGAGTTAATAATAAAAAATAAAAAGTACTATCCGATTAATATTTACTACAATCAGGATAGTACTTTTTTTGTTTTTATAGTAATTTTTTAATATAGTTACCTAAGTTTATAATCAAATCCTTTTTTTACAATTAAAAACTTCATAGAATTATTAAAAATTTACGCGAATATGACCTCAATTAATATTATATTATTTAACTATGAAATAGACCTAATTAATATTTGTTAAGGATAAATGAAAAATCATCATCCAAGTCTTTATCTTGAGAAATTCTGGTTTTAATGGATTTTATATATGATAAGTAGGCAAACAAGGAGTACTAAATATGGATTTCAAATTAAGCAATAGGGTTGCGCTGATTACTGGAGGAGCTCGTGGTTTAGGACAGGCGATTTGCCAAAACATGGCTGCCGAGGGTTGCAATATTGCAATAAATTATAGGAATGATCATAAAAGGGCTAGGCTGCTTGCAGAAGAGATTAAAGAAAAATATGGTGTCAAAGCAATATATGTAGAAGGTGATGTAACAAGTGAAGAAGATGTAAAACGAATATTTCTTGAAATATTATCTCAACTAGGTAATATAGATATTTTGATAAACAATTCCGGAATATGCCGCGTGTCAATGGTTAAAGATATGGACTTGTCTCAATGGAATAGTGTGATAAG
>JAEZIB010000074.1 GCA_023416275.1 Bacillota bacterium
CAAGTTACTCAATTTTTTAAATCTACTTGTAGATTTTAGTCTACTTGATAGACTTTGGAATTTTTTCGAGTTCCTTTACATGGTCTTTCGTTAGAAAGACTTGTCACTGTTTACTTTTCAAAGTCCAATTTCAAAATCAATATATGCTTAATATCACTTTTTCAAAAGTATTTGCATAGTCCGTTTACCTATGTAAACTTGCCACTCAAAATATCTTCTTCATTATGATTGCCACATTTATTTTATTTGAATAATCACCGGCCAGCGCCGAGCGACTTTTATATATTACCACACTGTAACTAACTTGTCAATAGTTTTTGTAGATTTTTGTCTGTCAAAAATTACTATATAACGTATTGTTTTGTTCTCCAGCGACAGCTTAGTTATAATAGCACAAACTAATATGCAATGTCAATACATAAAAATAATAATTTTGAGATATCATTTATCCATATCATCCATATCATTTACCCTTCCAATGTTACAATGCAGTCATTGACTATAAATATTTAGAATAGAAAATACTTTCATAAACTACTATATTAGATGACAAGTTTAGTTGATATAAGTGTATGAATTAGTTAGCTTATCCTACACCTTTTTGCTCGGAAACCGACAGGATGTGGGTTTTGTTATACTATGAACCATGATGATGAGTTTGGAGAACTCCTAAATGCTGAGATGAGACATAACTAATTTCATGCAATTATTTGTACAAACAAGCTGTCGATAATTTTTAACATCAATAGCCTTTCAATGCGGGAAGTTGAGTTAATAATCTATATTATGTGACTGAATATTAATATTCAGATTGGGTTCTTCTTATACTATTCATTTACTTTATGACAAACTACAGTAAAATCATTGCGGAGGTACCCCTCTACTACTTTAATTCTAAATTGGTTTGAATAACTATTATTAATCAATTTGCATATTTCATCAGGTGAAGTATAAAAATATTTATCCTCCTTATTGGGAGACTTGTCATATAAAAGGTTAAATGATATTGTCTCTTTACAAATATGATTAAATAACCTAATTGCATCAATAATAAATTCTCTATTATTCCCTAGATTAATATTGAAAATTCCGGAAGCAAAAATATTATCAAATTCATTATGACTAAAAGGATTTTCTTTAAAAATATCTATACAAAGAAATGTTCCTCTTAAATTCTTGCCTTTTGCAATGGCAATCATATGTTCAAGAATATCAACTCCTGTATACTTAAAATCTGAAAATCTTTGCTCCAAATATAGCAGAAAATTACCTGTTCCACAACCAATGTCAAGGATTCTTTTTCTATCTAAAATCAAGTCATTAACCAAAGCTACAAATCGTTGTTGCTGCGCAGCTTCACTTTCCCAACCAAGCAAGTAATAATCCGGCTGATTAGGCTTATTATTTTGCATATAATAATCTTTTATTTTCTCAAATTTTCTCATAATAGCCTCCCACACACCATTTAGGCACAAAATTTTGTAAATACTTGGATAGAGCACATATTGTTGGTTATTGTATGTTTTTATATCACATACATTTCTTGATGGTCAAAAAAAATTGTGGTTTTTGGAGCTCAAAAATACGCTATTTTTCACAAACTTTATTTTCGAGCCATCCCCTTCATGACCTATTGGGCACAAAATTTTGAAAAAGACTTCGGCGAAGCTTCAGAACCATTCTACTTCATCCAACCAAATATATTTAAGTAAAAACTAAATATTATTAATCTTATTCTTCAATATTATTACGTCTTTATGATATACTTCTTTCAATGCTCTATTATAAATAATACTTGCTGGATGATATAGAGGAAACAGCTTAAATTCATCCCCTAATACATTGCAAGTGTAAAGACTACCATGCATATCACCTATTGTCACTTTAAAATCATCCATAATTGCTTTAAGTGGTACATTCCCCAGCGTAACTATTATCTGTGGTTTGAGTATGCCTATTTCATCGTGAAGCCACCTTTGGTTATCCCGAATGTCTTGAGTTGTTGCAGGTCTATTAATTATTCTTTGCGTTTTAGGATTTAATTTTCCCAATCTATATTTTATTGCATTTGTAATAAACAAACCATTACGCTCAATACCCAATACATTTATAAACTCATTTAAATTTTTACCGGCAGCTCCTACAAATGGTCTTCCCAGCTTAACCTCATCTTTGCCAGGCGCTTCACCGACAATAACTATAGGGCTGGTTAAGCAACCATCTCCAAACACTATCTCCTCTTGTTCAAATTCCTTTTTATACCTACAATATAAGTCATCAAGTTTTTGTCTTGTTTGGTTCATTATGACCTAACCCCCAACAAAGCTGTATTCAGTCAAGTATACCTTACAGAATTTCAGCCATTTTTAACTTTACCTCTTTTACATCCTTAAAAAGCAATACTTTTTTGGTTGAATCTCTTAATAAAGCTGCAGGATGAAAAGTTGGCATAACCCAACAACCTTTTTGCTCATGCCATTGTCCTCGTATTTGAGTGATTTTAATTTCTTTTGAAATCACATACCTTGCTGCAGTGCTTCCAAGACATACTATTATTCGAGGTCTTATCAAAGCTACTTGGTTTCTCAAATAGGGCAAACACTTTTCAGCCTCGTAATCATTTGGAACTCTATTGTTTGGCGGTCTGCATTTAACTACATTAGCAATATAATAATCTTCAGACTTAAAAGCTAATGCCTCTAAAAGAACATCCAGAAGTTGCCCAGCTGCTCCAACAAAAGGCTCACCGCTTAAATCCTCTTGCTCCCCGGGTCCCTCTCCTATAAACATCACAGGTGCTTTTATATTTCCTTTCCCAATAACAATATTATTTCTCAGCTTTCCAAGTTCACATAATTGGCAGCTTTCACATGCCAAATTAAGTTGCTCCCACGTCAGCATATTAACCTCCACGCCA
>JAEZIB010000193.1 GCA_023416275.1 Bacillota bacterium
GAAGTGCACCGCGTCGCTTTGGACCAGAGAAATGATCGCCGTCATTGCACTTTCCCCAAGAAACGGCGCCCCGGCGAGAGAGCCGGAGCGCCAGGTGCGGCGAAGCTGCGCCAGTCCATGGCCGCCGCGCCCGCTGGCGCCGATGGCCGGCTTCATCCCAATCGTGTGCTCGCCGCCTTGCAGGATGCGGTCGGCCGCGACGCCGTGGTGATCAATGACGGCGGCGACTTCCTCGCCTTCGGTCGCGTCGGCCTAAGCGCCGATGCGATGCTGGATCCCGGCCCGTTCGGCTGCATCGGCGTGGGCGTGCCCTATGGCATTGCCGCCAGCCTCGAATATCCGGACAAGCCGGTGCTGGTCGCCACGGGCGATGGCGCGTTTGGCTTCAACGCCATCGAGATCGACACGGCGGTCCGGCACAAGGCTCCGGTGCTGATCGTCGTTGCCAATAACGGGGCGTGGCAGATCGAGGTCCACGACCAGCAGGAGACCCACGGCAAGGTGGTGGGCACGCGCCTCCAGCATTCCGACCACGCCATGATGGCACGTGCCTTCGGCATGCATGGAGAGCGGGTGGAGCGCGAGGAAGACCTCGCCCCCGCCATCGCCCGCGCGCTCGCCAACCGGCCGGCGCTGCTGGTTGTGATCGTGACCTCGGACGCGGTGTCCTCCGACGGCAAATCGGGCCTTGCCTGGGTGCCTGATCTCCAGCCGCTGGCGGCCTGGGATGATGCCGAGCGTGCCTGGCGGCAGGCGTGATGCAGACGAACGCCGCTACGACCGGGTGGGCACGATGACCTTCCATGCAGCCCTCGCCGGCAAGACCGTGCTCGTGACCGGAGGGTCGCAGGGCCTCGGGGCCTACTTTGGCTCGATCCTCGCCGAACAGGGTGCGCGCGTCGCCCTTGCAGCGCGGAACATCGAGGCGTGCGAGGCGCTCTCCTCCCGCATCCGGGAGGGCGGCGGCGATGCGCTGGCCATCGCCCTCGACGTGACGGACCCGGCCTCGGCCGCCCAAGCCGTGGACGCTGTCGTGGCACGCTGGGGGAGCCTCGATGTTCTGGTGAACAATGCCGGTGTCACCGCCACGCGGTCGCTTATCGACCTCACCGAGGCCGAATGGGATCGGGTAATAGACACCAACCTCAAGGGCGCCTTCGTGGTCGCGCAGGCTGCGGCGCGGACGATGTCCGGCCGTGGCGGCGCCATCGTCAATGTCGCGTCCATTCTCGGGCTGCGGGTGGCCGGGCAGGTGGCCGCCTATGCGGCTTCAAAGGCCGGGCTCGTGCATCTCACCCGCTCCATGGCCCTCGAATGGGCGCGCCATGGCATCCGCGTCAATGCATTGTGCCCCGGCTATGTAGAGACGGATCTCAATGCGGACTTTTTCGCAAGCGAAGCCGGGCAGCACTTGATCCGGCGCATTCCATTCCGGCGGTTGGGCCTGCCCGCGGACCTTGCCGGGCCGCTGATCTTTCTCAGCTCGGACGCATCCGCCTACATGACGGGCACCGCCCTTGCCGTAGACGGCGGGCATCTCGTCTCCTCATTATAGGGCCGGGTCAGTCCCATCACCATTTTATCCGCACATCGAAGGACGCTCCCATGAATGGCGCCGAGGTCTTCTTTGTTTCCGCCGCGCGCACGGCGATCGGCGATTTCGGGGGGAGCCTGAAGGACGTCCCGGCGACCACGCTCGGCGCGCACGCCGCCCGCGCGGCCATTGCCCGCTCGGGCCTCGCCGCCGAGGAGATCGGCCAGACTGTGGTGGGCAATGTCATCCATGGCGAGCCGCGCGACATGTACATCTCGCGCGTGGTGGCCATGGAGGCGGGCGTGCCGAAGGAGGCGCCAGCGCTCACCGTCAACCGCCTTTGCGGTTCGGGCCTTCAGGCGATCCTCACCGCCGCCCATGCGATCATGCTCGGTGATGCTGAAGTCGCGCTCGCCGGTGGCGCGGAGAGCATGAGCCGCGCTGGCTACCTCTTGCCCGGCGCGCGCTGGGGCCAACGCATGGGCAATGCGCAGGCGGCGGACATGATGGTGGGCGTGCTGACCGATCCCTTCGGTCATGGCCACATGGGCGTGACCGCCGAAAACGTGTCGCAACGCTACAATGTCAGCCGTGAGGCGCAGGATGCCGCCGCGCTCGAGAGCCATCGGCGGGCGGCCCACGCCATCGCCGAGGGATATTTTCGAGAGCAGATCGTCCCCGTCGAACTGTCGGGAAGGAAGGGCACCGTCGCCTTCGACACCGATGAGCATGTCCGGCCTGATCCGAGCCTCGAGGATTTCGCACGGCTGCGGCCGGTGTTCGCCAAGGACGGAACCGTCACCGCCGGCAACGCTTCCGGCATCAATGACGGCGCGGCGGCGGTCGTGCTTGCCTCCGGTGAGGCGGTCGCCAAGCGTGGCCTGACGCCGTTGGGCCGCATCGTCTCCTGGGGTCTCGCGGGCGTCGACCCCGCCGAGATGGGCATGGGGCCGGTGCCCGCTGTGCGCACCGCGCTCGCCCGGGCCGGCCTTGGCATCGACGATCTCGACGTGATCGAGTCGAACGAGGCCTTTGCCGCCCAGTCCTGTGCCGTGGGGGCCGCCTTGGGCTTCGACCCGGCCAAGGTCAATCCCAATGGCGGCGCGATTGCGCTCGGCCATCCCGTTGGCGCGACCGGGGCGATACTGACTGTCAAACTCCTGCATGAACTCAAGCGAACGGGCGGCAGGCACGGTCTTGTCACCATGTGCATTGGTGGGGGACAGGGCATCGCGATGGTCGTCGAGGCCGCCTGAAGTTTATCCACTCACTCATGCTTTCATCCGACCCGTCGGATAATGATCCTGACAGGAGGCGGGCGCGAAGACCGCTGACGCTTGCCGCAAGCACGGCATCTCTTCGGCCACCTTCCATAAGTTCAAGGCGAGGCACGGCGGCATGGGCGTGTCCGATGCCCGCCCGCTAAAGGCGCTCGGGGCTAAGAACGCCCGCCCGAGGAAGTCGCGCCTCTCCAGAGGCAGCGCAGCGCCCTCTAAAGGCGCAGGGGAGTATTGGGAGTTGTTCGTGATGGTCCAGAGCGGTCACAGGCGGGATTAGCCGGGAGCACGCGGGGATCAGGCGGACGTTTGGACCGCATCCCACACCCAGTTCAGGATGCGCGGCAGGCGCACTTGCCCTGGGGCAGGAACGGGCCGGGGTGGTTCGGGGTCATCTTGCCCGCAGGATGGGCACGGCAATCAACTTGTAAGTGCCCGTGT
>JAEZIB010000119.1 GCA_023416275.1 Bacillota bacterium
ACGCTGTGGTGAGCCACCAACCAGGTTTCACCGTTGTAGCTGCCAACCCAGTCGGGGTTAAGGTTGTTGTACTGGTAATTCCTGAGGTAGGAATCAAGGTTAGAGTTGGTATTTCTGATTCTCCATCTCATGTATTTGCCCTGCGCACTCTTGGGATAGTACACATCAAACTCAATAGTTGAGCCTTCGGGAACATTTACAGCCGGGGACAGCGGAGATTCAATGCTCATTCCTCCGAACGTACTTTTTCCGTTATGGATGTAATTGATCTGGAGTACATCATCTTTGCCTTCTGAATCTGAGAAAGGATACGGAATCATTTTGTATGTGCCACCAGCAAAGTCGGCGGGGACACGGAAGTCAAGCGGGGTTCTTGAGGTCCAGACGTTGGTGGGTGAGGTAATATCCGTAACTATTCTACCAAGACCTGGATCAAGACGAAAATAGGGATTTGAACCGTCCGCTTTAATCTTTCCAGTGAAATTAGCTATTGCGTCTTCAAGGCTGGCTATGGCTTCGCCGACTGGAGTGAGCGCATTGCGTGCAAACTCAAGTGCTTTATCAAGATCTTCGAGTTCTTCGGCGTACACCCAGGGGAAAGCTTGGTTCACATCGGATCCGTTGTCGGTGTGGCTAATCTGGAGCGGGAATTCCTCATTGCCGACTTTTAAAGCTTCGGCTTGAACAATGAGGTTGTTCAGTTCAACTATCGGATCAACTTTAGCCGCAACGGGGGCAAACGGTAATAAGGATAGCAGCATGATGACTACGAGGAGTCGGGAGATATTAATTAAGAGTTTTTTACATTTCATCTTAGTTTTCCTTTCTTAAGGTAATCTCTAAAATTTAGTTCTAGAGTAGGCTAATTTTCTGATTTCGGAATTTTTTACAACTTTACCGATAAAAATGTTGTTTTTGTTGAAACTTTTTCGGTTTTTTGATGAATTAAAATATCAAAATATACCTACGTTTCTAACTGCGCACTTGTTCATTGGGTTACGTAGAACGTGGCTTGACGGCCATTAAAAACACCTCCCGTTTGATGTTGCATGTCAGATTTGACATGTTTTATTGACTATTGATAATATAATATGAGAACCTTATAATAAAATCCATAGATGCAAATTAAATCACTTGTATTTTTTTCGGAAATGGAGTGTTTTTATGGACTACAAGGAAATCAATCCACAAATAGAGTATTTTATTAACAGGCGCGCTACTCCGAACTGGATTATCGAAGATGCAACAATGACCTTTATTGACTTATCCTATTTCCTAAGCGGGAAAGCCTTTTACAAAGTGAATGGCGAATATTATGAAGTCAATCAGGGTGATCTCATTTGTATTCCGCAAGGCAGCCAGCGAAGCGCAACTACAGATGCGGACAATCCAATGGAAACCTTTGCTATAAATTTCCGGTTGTATGATATTAAAGGGAATGATGTTGAGCTTCCATTTCCATTGGTATCCCATATTGGCATCTCGGAAGAATTATTATATTTATATAATGAACTGACACTTGTGTGGTTGAAAAAAAGTCCAGGGTTTGAAATAGAAGCTCGCGCATTGCTCTTGATGATTCTTCATATTTATTTCAAGCGCTTCTATTATAATATTAACGTTCAAAACATAGACAGCAGAATCCAGAAAACCATCAGATATATCCTGAGTAATCTCCACAAGCCTATCAAAGTAGAAGAACTCGCCAGAATTGCCGGCGTAACCACCGCATATTTCGGAACACTTTTCAAAAAGTATACAGGTTCTTCCGCAAAGGAATATATTAATAAAATGAAAATCAGCAATGCGGAGAATATTCTTCTTAGCGGCGAGTTTTCCGTAAAGGATGCTGCATATAAATGCGGCTTTGAAGATATCTTCTATTTCAGCAAGCTATTTAAAACGATCAAGGGATATCCTCCTTCCAAAATACTATTGGATAAAAAGATGGTGAGCTCTCAATTTTAGGGTATCTTGTTATCGGCAGTTTGGTCAGTAACAATACCAAATACATATGCGAAATTTTTACGATAAATACTATGATACTTATTTATCAAATTTTCTATTTATTATTACAAATACTGAAATGTTGAATGAAGATAAAAAGGCAATCATTACAGCATTAGCTAAACTTATTGATATAAAGGGTGAATAATATATTAATTATATTTTTACTATATAGCTGATGTAATATTTTTCTTCCGCAATGAGGAAATCAGTTCTTTTATAACGTATTAAAGCTAATGCTTAATAGTGAAATAATTAAATCAATTGTTGAAAGATATTACGAGAGATTACCATATATGTTGAAGAATTAAAAAAAATATGCTGATGCCCCTATCCGTTTTAATGGACACCTCTTGAGATAATATGTTATCATAGGAGGTGTAATTATTTGGTATTGATATTATGGAAATCGCAATTTGGGAATAAGGTTAAGATATTGTCTCCCGAGACGATAATTGAGTAATATACGCTTCAATTGAGTAGAATTCTTATTCATTACCTGTATGAACTGTAGAAATACCAATATACACACCTATTGGAGGCAGTTTCTATGATAAATATTCTAAAAAAGTATAGTAAGAAAACGATAGATATATATGATTTAGCTTTTGAATATCGAAAAAAGCCCGTATTACAATGGTCTCGTGAAGAAATCAATGACTATATACAACAACTTCAAGATTTGAATGACCAGAGAATTATTCTAATAAGAAGAAGTGCCAAAGGTGAAGCATACTTGGATTCAATTCATAGAAAAATCACTATTAATAGATGGAAATTGTTAGGTCAATCTGAAGGAGTAAATCTTGATTTGTTTTGTCATGATTTAGGGATGGACGCATCATACTATTTGAAGAATTTAGAGCAATATCATATTGATAGTCCCCATATCGAAAGACTCAAAGATTTTTTACATAAAAATTCCGGAGAATTGTCGCTCAATGAAATTTCATATGTGGTTTTCAAAGATGAAAAGGCATTAACTCAGCCAGAAAAGGCTTCGGTAAATGGGAAACGGATTCTTAGCAATTTGGGATTAGAAATCAACAACATTCAGTATGTTGACACAATATCCCCTTTTTATTATCCAACATCTTCTGATGGTAATACAGTTCTGGTCGTTGAGAATAAGGATACCTGCTTTTCGCTGCTAAGGATACTAAGTGGGAAAGAGTCCAATATCAAGGGTGTTCTATTTGGAGAGGGAAGAGCTGTTATTAAAATCTTTAAGTTTTTGCATGTATATGGACTTGGGAATAGAGATATGTTTTTATATTATGGTGACATTGACCAAGAAGGTATTGACATTGCTCGTTCACTTATTGATAAGTATCCGGAGTATAGCATCAAGCTTTCAAAGGCCCTTTACCATAGCTTGATTAACTACGAAGGACGGCCTCTTAACAATAAACGAATGCTTAATAACTCAAAAGCAGAAAATATACTAACAAATCTATTTGATGAAGACAAGAACGCAATAATGTCAATATTAGAATCAGCGGGATGTATTCCGCAGGAAGCCTTAAACTATGATGATATGAAGGTGATAATGGATGAATTACAATATAGACTATTCTGATGCCAGTAACCGACAAGAAATCATTGGGATTTATTCACTGTATTATTATATTATTTCGGGAGCCTCATATGCGTTTGATATTGGCAATTTGGTTATATCGCTACTCATTTACATGGTTGAGGAAGGCCGACTGAATGCATATGCGATGAAAATTTATGAGATTAAAACTTTTATAAATGATTATTTAAGTGGTATTGATTATGTTGATGAATATAGCCTTGATGAGCTTACCGAAAACATAATTTCCAAGCTTCAAGGAGCTAAGCCGAATGGGGATCCGATCAAATTTGAGTACTATGATCATGAAATTCGGAGTGTAAAATCGGTTAAGGTTGCTTATGTAGATTACAGCTTAAAAGATGAAGGCTTCAAGATAACAGATAAAGGTTTGGAGTTCCTTATTTCATCAAAAGAGATACCACAGGAAGCTAAGCTAACTGTGTCATTATATCTGTTCAAACTTCAATTGGAAAAGAAGAAATACAAGGCTGCTCTAAATACAATTAAGAGCATTAATCTGGAAACCTTGAGACAATTGGATATAAAAAATGAAATCTTATCCATGAACAGATTTGGACGTGACGAAGCCAGTAGACTTTACAAAAAATATTGGGGAGATTTCTTTGAGCTTCGCAGCGAAGAGACAAGTCACTATGAAGATGCCAAGGGGCGGTTGCAGCTTTACAAGGAGAGCGAATACTTAGAAAAGAATAACATTACACTTACACCAGAAGATATTGAGGTTTTAAGAGCTATTGAAATTGAACTTGGTAAGAGTTCAAACCTTCAAGCTGTATATACAAATGAAATCTCAAAAATGCCAGTTGAAATGCTGGATATTGATAAATCATCAATGATTAATATCTTTTTAAGCCTTTTCAATTTGCAAGAGCACTTTAATGAATTGACAAAACTCGATACACCTATTGATAAGTTTATAAATTCAGTTCAGCCGTTACTATTGCCAAAGCGAAATAAGCGATTTGGTGTTACAGTAGCATTATCAGGGCAAAAGGTTACAAGGCAAACGGAAAATATAGCAGTTGAAGAAATAAACGTTAAATCTCGAAAACATGAAGACTTTGAAAAAATCTATGATGGTCGGATGAAGAACAATTATTTGAAACTATTCAAAATGTTGGTTGAATACTTGATAAAAACAAATTCTACGATAGAGGATATTTCGGATTTTATAAGCTATGTCGAGCAAGAAAAAGGCTCTGTTGCGGTAGAGTCAATAGACTTTTTAAGCTTTCTGTTAAGCTTGAGTTATTTGCCGGACGCACAAAGGGAAAATGAGTACGGTTCTGATAACATACAGGTGATACATCTGAATGAAAAAAGCTTGATAATAGATAAACCTATTGAAGTGTTTCAAGTACAAGAACTATTAACCTACTTTTGGTTTGACAAAATGAAAATGCCTTATAATGCTGAGATACATATTACAACTGAACCAAACCATAAAGTACAAATTAAAGGTGAAGAAGATAGAACTATTGGGAATTTAAAAATCAGCCTGATTGAGAAAGGAAGCTTGAAATATGGGCAAGAATATTGAAGCCGTTGGAAAGGCTCTTAAAGTACTGATTGAGAAAGGAAGTCTTTCAAGAGATGAATTTCCAATAATCCATGAAAGTATTATTAACGATGGAGATACTCTAAGCGATTTAGAAAGTTTATGCCAAACAATGGGCTTATTTTTAAATGAAAAATCAGGAACCTTTTATGTCTCACCTATACCTGGAGTGAAAACTTTTGGTTATACGAATGAAGAGATGAGGAAGGAGTTCGGATATTCTTTCAATAACGAAGATTTATATACCGCTCTATTTATTATTTCAAATGTTATTACTGAGTTTTACCCGGAAGCAAGCCCATCGCCTATGAAGCCATTTATGAAAAGTAACGATCTGATGGATATTGTTGATAAAAAAGTTGAGATCTTAAGAGAACAAACTAATCTCGATGAAATTTCATACGAGAAATCTTACAATTTTGAAGTGGTTGTAAAGAAATGGTCTGATTTGCCTAGAGTAAGACTTGATAAAGGTGAGGCAGACAGTAGAAAAGAGTATGGGAAATCATCAAAAATTCAACTGCTCAATACAGCGCTTCGCTTTATGGAAAATCAAGAACTGATTAAGCTGGTCGACTTGAATGGCGACAAAGTGATTTACATTACAGACCGCTTCAAGGCTACAATTTTGAACGCTTACAATGCAGATGAAATTCAAGCTGAAATATACAATTATCTTGATAACCTGCTTACTGAATAGATTGGATGAAAAGCATTTCTAGGGAAAGAAGGGAGAAGTATGGCAAAATTAGAGGGTTTTAGGTTGGTTAACGTTCATGCTAATCATAACTCGATTGTGTATCCAAATGAGTATTTCTTTGTTGATGGAAAAAATACTCTGCTTGATATGAAAAATGGTGGAGGTAAAACTCTTGCAGCACAGATGCTGTTTCAAACAGTTTTGCCTAATTCGTTTTTTTCTGATAAAAACCAAGTGCTAAATTTATTTTCAGGAGTTACACTGGGCTCGACAGTACATTCGGTATCTCATTTTAGTATAGAAGGGCATCAATTTAACAATATTTATCTAGGGTTTGCTGTAATGGCTGAACCAAGAAATAGTGATGAAACTTCGGATGCAGTAGATAATGCAGATTTGGGACTTAAGTATATGAATTACATTATAGCTGGTAATAATTTAGCGGCAGATTCATTGTCTATTGAAACATTGCCATTATGCAAAGTGGATGGTGAAAGGATAACACCTATAAACTATAAAGGGATAAAGGACTTTTTGCAGGCAAAAATCAAGAGCGATAAACATGGTCGTTATTTTGTTATACAGATGTTTGAAAATGAAAAGAGTAGGTATTATCAGGAGTTAAAGAAATTTGGAATTAATTCAGAAGTGTTTGAATTCTTAAGAGAGATTAATAAAGACGAAAACTACATTAAGCAATTCTTCGAGGAAAAATGCAAGCGCCCCAAGGACTTGCTAATGAATTTTATTGTGCCAAATACAGAAAAAGCACTTGATGCAAGAGCTTTTGTTATGGATTTGGAGAAAGTGGATCGCTCTTCTCAACTGGCAGAGTCCCTTTTTGAAAAATCGCAAAGTCTGAATGAACTTAACAAATTTCAGGCTGACAAATCGGAGTATGAGCGATTAAGAGAGGAAATTGCTGCCTTTATAGAATTTGTGAATGGGAGAGTAAATGCTCTTGAGGATTACGATAATCATTTAAAGGAATACCCGAAACAAGTGGCTGCATATATTTTTGCACTTAGGCAAATGGAAGAGCGATTGAGAGGTTTGGAGGCTGAAAAAGTCGGGCTTTGTGAGCAGAAAAACACTTTAGAGAAAGATATTGAAAATATAGAAATTCGCAAGCTTCAGATAGAACTTGAAATACTAAACAGGGCATTTACTAATAAAGTAGAGATGTTTAATAAACTAAATGCAGAGATAGAAGAAAAGAACCTAGAAAAAGTAAAATTGGAAACAATTAATTTAGCTATTGATTATAAACAGCATGAGTCTGAGAAAAATGGAATTGATGAAAGATTGGAAAAATTGACAAGTACGCACTATGACGAAAAAAAGACCACGGCAGAATTTGCGAATACAATCTGCATGGTTGCTGGAAAAGAAGTCAGCAATTTAGAGGCTCAGCTTGAATCTACAAAAAAATACTTAGCTCAAGAAAATGAGAAATTAGGCGAACTGAAAAAGGCTGAAGGAGAACTAGGAATACGTTTAAAACAATGCATAAAGAATATTTCAAGTGCAGATGGCCAAAAGTACAAGTTGGAGTGCTCTTTATCGGATATTGATAAAGAACTTAGAGAATACCCTAATTACAGTAATTCAATATTAGATGAAGAAGAACTTAAATACCTTGTGGTGCTTAAGATAAGCATAGAATCTGAACTTAAAGGCACAATCGAAGCAATCAATCAAAATAGAGAAGATAATATAGAAGCCAAAGGTAATATAAAAAATACAGACACAATCGTTGATGAGCGTAAAAGACAGCTCTCAGAAAAGAATGAATGGATTGAAGCATATAAAAACTCTCTTAAAGAAATTAAGACTAGGACTTCTGCTCAGCAGAGTGATATCGAAGAAACTTGTAGCCAGTTTAAAAAACAAGCTGAAAAACATGCGAAAAGTATCATTGAAATGGGCAAAGCCATCGATCAGTTAAGAGATGAGATTTCAATACTCGAAGATTATGGGTTCTTAAGAGCGAGAACTAAATACGATGCATTGAATGCTATTAAAGGTGACTGGAAATTTGCCAAATTTGGATCGGATATTTTGAAAGAACTAGACGAAGAGAAATCTAGAAAAATACTTAATAGATTTCCGGGCTTTGCTGAGGTGTTGATAGTTGCAGATGATGACTATAAGCGTGTTTCAGAAGGTAAGAAAACAGTTAATATAACCGTAGCCCAAGAAAATCTGGTTTTGATGCCCTGGTCTTCTGTAAATAAAATTGATGAAGAAATGAAATTTGATTCGCTATTTCTACTTACACGTGATGGAGAATATTATAGAAATCTACTCAATCCACTTGTAGCAATTGAAATAAGAAATAAGGATATTAATAAATTATTAGAAAAGCAAACTGCTCTGACTACAGAAAAGGAAATTATTGAATCACAGATTGATTTGTTGAGTGCTCATATTCATAAGTATCCATTAGAAACGGTCATAAAAAATTTAGAATCCGTAAGTAAATTGGAAAATGAACTCACTACATTAACTGCGACGAAGCTGCAGCAGGAGCAGCTGATTCGAACATTAGAGCTTAGTGCTGAAGAATTAAAGGACAAGCTTCAAAAACTTGAGAAGGAAAATATAGAGGTTTTCGAAAAGCAAAATCTGCTTATTGCCAAGGTGAAAGTAACAATTGAGATTAATGAAATCGCTGCGGGGATTAAAGGGCTCATTGAGGAGAAGTCATGTTTAGAACATGAAATTGACAACAACCATGCTGATCTTAATATTGCACAAAATGAGAAGGAACAACTGGAAAACGCCATTGAGAGAATCAAAGATAATATCCACAGATATAGGGACTTTATAGAGAATTCTAAAGGATATAGAGATGATAGGTTTGGCTTATTAGAGGAAGAAGACATAGCCAATCTCTTTGCTAAATTTTTGGCAGCCAAGCATACATTTGATGAAAAGGCACAAAATTATGATGAGTTGGTAGGAAGACAAACTAAACTGAATAAATTAATGTATGATATCCGAGAAGACCACAGATTCGGGCAGATAGATTTTTCAGAAGTTTATGGGCTCAATTATGTGCAAAAGGTTTCTCCAGAAGAGTTTAGGGTTCTTGAACTGAAAATTAAGGACTTGAATGAAAAGAAATCTGGATTGGAGAAAGAAAAAAATACTGCCGAAGCGGAATTGATCTCCTGCAAAAAGGAGTATTCAAAACTAGAAAATAGGATTACTGTGTACTTTGAGAAATTTAAAGCTCTTGATGGCCAGGAATTATTTTACTTGGAGAGGGAAAGTCAAGAAGGGCTATTAAAAGTTAATGAACAAATTGAAACAATTAGAAAAGCTATGAGTGGCATGGATGCAGAGCTTAACAAGTATAATAATGAGCTTGGACAGTTCAAGGTTTTTTGTGGAGCAAATGCTTTGAGATGGCAAACCGCAATAAAATCCGACATCCTACGTTCATATGATGAAATGCAAAATAGCTACGTAAAAGTGAGAGCTGAGTATGATAAGGCAATTAATAGGATCAATTCAGAGATAAAAAAGCTAGACTCAACCCTTAAAAATCTCAGTATCAACGAGCAACTCAAGGTTAAGCTCAAAGAATACCTTAATAACAAGCAGACGTTTGAAGAAACCATATTGCTTGTAAAACTCCTTTTACAAACATCTGATAGTATCAATACAGCTATAAGGAACCTTGAAACATCGATAGAGAATATTGGCCGTCTTGACGAAGAGATTGCTGAGCAAGTATTCAGAATGCTTAAAACCATATTGGACGAGATTGCAAAAATTCCTGAGTATTCAAAGTTTAAGTATGGTGACTACACTAAAGAATCATTTAAAATCAACTTGAGTGATGAGAATAGCTGTAGAATTGAAAATGATATTGCGCTTAGCAGACTTAAGGCTTATGTCTATGAATTGGCATATTCAGTCCAAAATGAGGGTATGACCAAAAAGGAAATAAAAAATCGTTTGGGTATTAACAATATAATACAGTTCGGAATTGATTTTGATAAGTTAAATATCCAAATACTAAAGATTGAGCAAGAGAAGCCTAAATACTATAGCTGGGGAAGGCTTTCTGCATCATCTGGTCAAAGCTATGTTACCTATGTTATGTTTGCCATTACAATGATTAAGTATTTTAACAATGTGACGGTAATTAGTGACAAGATGAAGGCACCGATTTTTATTTTCTTGGATAATCCATTTGCATCTGCATCCTCAATTGAGCTTTGGGAACCAGTAAGGCGATTCCTGGATAAAAGCAATGCTCAGTTGCTATGTGTTGCACATAATGTGCCAAGTTCAGCGCAGATACTGTTTGATAAACACATGATTATAGAACAGTCAAAGAATGCTAAAGGACAGTTTATCAATACTATTCGTAATGAAAAGACTGAATCTAAAGAAATCATTCAAATGGGGTTGTTTGATCATTTAGAGATTGAATAGCAATTATTTGTGATAACTAACTAGAAAAGCACGAAGGATTCATAATGAAAAGGAATACTGATTCACACTAATACGGGGACAGTGGGATTTCAGGCTTACATATGATCAAAGACCTTATTTTTTTCAACAGAGCGAATAATGGTATGACAAAAGCTGAGTATGTTAAATTAGTAAATAAATAATGATGGTATACGAAAGTTGACTAACAAAGCTCAATCAGCTGTTAGTCGTACTAAAAGTAATTTAGTAATGGAGGAATGTCAACTCATCTACTAATACCAATTATGTTAATTGTTTGC
Source organism: Bacillota bacterium (assembly GCA_023416275.1). Classification (GTDB taxonomy): domain Bacteria; phylum Bacillota; class Clostridia; order Acetivibrionales; family DSM-1351; genus Ruminiclostridium. The sequence goes on from JAEZIB010000119.1 coordinate 10,617, forward strand.
CATAAATAATATTAATAAAAGTTGAGGAATCTAACATATGAATTTTAAAAAAGCTGATGCTGAATTATTTATACCTGATGGAAAACCTATTGATGATGCCTTAAAAAGGACAACTTGTATGGCTATTTCTGCACATCAAGATGATATTGAGATAATGGCTTATCATGGTATTGCACAATGCTTTGGAAGAGAAGATGAGTGGTTTTGTGGAGTAGTTGTCACCAATGGCGCTGGAAGTCCAAGGAATGGACGCTATGAGAAATATACAGATGAAGAAATGCAAAAGACTAGAAAACTTGAGCAGAAGAAAGCAGCCTATGTTGGGGAATATGGAGCTATGGCACTTCTTGGATATACCAGCAGTGAGGCTAAGGACAGTAAAAACAATGTGGTTATGGAAGAAATTAAAGAACTAATAAAAGTAGCTAGACCAAAGGTTGTTTATACCCATAACCTTGCTGATAAGCATGATACACATGTAGCAGTTGCTATTAGAGTTATCAATGCAATCAGGCTACTTCCAGCAGAGCTTAGACCCCAAAAGCTTTATGGCTGTGAAGTGTGGAGGGGTCTTGATTGGCTTAATGGCGAAGATAAGGTTTTATTTGATGTGTCAGCTCACGCTAATATAGCAGCTTCAGTGCTTGGTGTCCATGATTCTCAAATATGTGGCGGTAAGAGATATGATTTGGCAACAGAGGGAAGAAGACTTGCAAATGCAACATATTCAGAATCACATAGAACTGATAGTTCAAATGCACTGAGTTATGCAATGGATTTAACGCCATTAATTATAGATGATTCACTTGATATAAGTCAGTATATCCAAAGCTATATTGAACGGTTTCGAAATGATGTCGTAGATAGAATTAAGACACTTAGCTCTTAATCAAATCTAAAATGAAGTCATCGAATATTTGCAACAAATAAAGTGGTGGGATTGGAGTATTGAGAAGATAACAGAAAATATTCCTAATCTTTGCAGTGATGATATTTATAAATTGAAATGGATAGTGCTGAAGGAGCAAAATGAAACAAAATAAAATTATGATATTGGTAATGAAAGGATAATATGATGATTTCCAATGAGACACTAAAAATCATAAAGCAACGTAGAAGTATTAGAAGTTTTAAAGCTGAACAGATAAAAGAAGGAGAACTACAAGCAATAATTGAGGCAGGTCAATATGCTCCAAATGCGGGGAATGAGGCATGGCATTTTACAGTAATCCAAAACAAAGAACTGCTGAACAGATTAAATCTTGCAGCTAAAGAAGCTGCGAAACAAATGCATATGGAACATTTGAGAGAACTGGGGAATGATGAAGGGTTCGATTGCTTGTATAACGCACCAACATTAATTATAGTTTCTGGCAATGAAAAGGTTCCTATACCTCTTGAAGCGGATTGTGCAGCAGCAACACAAAACTTGCTGCTTGCAGCAGAGTCAATTGGGCTGGGGTCATGCTGGATTTTCTTTGTCTTGTTAGCATTTAGTTCACCACAAGGTTCCGAACTGCGAAAAGAACTAAAAATACCTGAAGGTTACAAACCATATTATGCTGCTGTAATTGGGTATAAACAAGACACTTCTATCAATATACCAGAAAGGAAGTCTAACCTCATTACTTACATCAGATGATTTAAAGGAAACCATCATAATCCTTAGCTAACCCCACATTTTTGTGCAGGGAATGTCGGATAGTTACATTCAATTTTTGCTATTCTATTGATGAAAGGAGGTCACAAATGGATTCTTTAAAAGGAATGAATGACGCATTGAACTATATTGAAGAAAATCTTGATAATGAAATTAATTTCAAGGAGGTAGCAAGGTTAGCGTTTTGCTCAGAATACCATTTTCAAAGAATGTTTTCTTTTTTGTCAGGTAGTACACTGTCAGAGTACATTCGCCGAAGACGCCTAACAGTTGCAGCTTTTGAACTGAGTAACAGTAAAATCAGAATTATTGATTTGGCGGTTAAATATGGGTACAGCTCACCTGATTCATTTACCAGAGCGTTTCAAGGACTACATGGGATAACACCGTCAGAAGCTAGACACAATGGTCAATCATTGAAAGCATATCCAAGAATGACTTTCCAATTATCAATTAAAGGGGGAAATGAAATGAACTATAGAATTGAAGAAAAAGAGGCGTTCCACATCATCGGTATTAAGAAAAGGGTACAAATAGTTTTTAATGGAGTAAATCCAGAGATTGCAGAAATGTGGCAAAGTCTAAATGAGGAAACCATTACTAAACTAAAAGAGCTTTCCAATGTAAAGCCGTTGGGAATTATCAGTGCATCCATAAACTTTTCAGAAGGTCGAATGGAAGAAAAGGGGGGACTTGATCATTATATCGGTGTGGCTACAACGAAGGAATGTCCAGATAACTTGACACAGCTTGAGGTTCCAGCTTCGACATGGGCTGTATTTGAAGCAGTGGGACCATTTCCAGATACACTGCAAAATGTTTGGGGACGAATTTATTCTGAATGGTTTCCATCCTCAAGCTATGAACAGGCTAAAGGACCAGAAATTCTTTGGAATGAGCATAAAGACGTAACATCACCAAATTTTAGAAGTGAGATTTGGATACCCGTTATAAAAAAGTAGTGATATTGTATTTGGAATAAATTAGTACAGCCTTCTATGATAAAAAATCATTGGAGGCTGTTTTTTTGTGCAGCTAGTTAAGATTAAGCCACATTTTCTTGTGCAAGTCTAGAACGAGTTTATTGCTAAAAAGTATGGTAAATAATTCTAGTGAATATCAGCAATAATCTAAATAATAGGGGTGATGTTTTTCGGAAATTCTATCTAATTAGATTTCTTCGCCTGCTTTGCCTAACATAATAAATCATAGAATAGCGGCAAAAAAATAATTGGCAAAATACGACATAATAATACACCAAATATTACAATAACAAAATAAGCGACAATAATTGACACGTTAATAAGGCGGTAGTATAATTTCCTTATAGATAAGGTTTGTGAATATTAGAGTGGACTAGAAGCGATTTAAAGCTATTACGAAACAAGGTATTTTATACACAACCATTGATCTTTCTGAGGGGAAACTCTTGATGCAGAATGGTAAGATACATTTGATTTCTAAATTTGAGAGGAGAGACAACAAAAAATGCCAAGGGTTCTTATCATAGACGATGCAGCCTTTATGCGATTGGCAATTAGGAGAATGCTGGAGAAGCATGGATTTGAAATTGTCGGTGAAGCTGAGAATGGTAATGTGGGCATAAAAAAATATCTTGAACTTATGCCTGAAATAGTAACTATGGATATAACTATGCCAGAGTTAGGCGGTATAGAAGCTTTGAAAGCTATTCTCCAACATGATCCAAAAGCGAAGGTGATTATAGTTTCAGCGATGGGACAGGAAGAGATGGTTAGGGAAGCAGTTATGTATGGAGCTAAAACTTTTATAGTAAAGCCAATAATTGAAGAACATTTGGTGCGGATACTTACTAAAGTTGCTGCAATGTAGACAATAAAATACAGAAAGAAGGCGGTTAATTTGTCAAGCCAGTACTCTAATGAGCCCATGCTTGATATGTACATATTTGAGACTACCCAGAATATAGAACAACTTGAACTGTATATACTGGAAACAGAAAAATTAAACTGCTACACACAAAATGCTATTAATGAAATATTCCGCATTATGCATACTATAAAAGGTTCATCTGCTATGATGTCATTTAATAATATATCAGCCTTGGCACATTCAATTGAAGACCTTTTTTATTTTTTGCGCAAACAACAATCTAATATTACAGACTGCTCAATTCTTTCAGATTTTGTACTTCAAGGTGTAGATTTCATTAAAGTTGAACTACAGAAAATCATGAATGGTAATACGGCCGATGGAGATACCTCTGAATTAATTGGAAATATTAAAGCTTACCTTATGTTACTCAAGCAACAAAATTCTATTGAGGAGGAAATAGAAGCACCGGTGTCAGACGTCAGCCCTCATTTAAATAGTTCCTCAAATGTCAAAATAACTACATTTCTAACAAACTATTTCAAAGTAACTGTATTCTTTGAAGACGGATGTGAAATGGAGAATATTCGAGCCTATGCAATTATTCACAAGCTAAGAGAGGTAATTTGCGATTTTCATTATTTGCCTATCGATATTATTGAAAATGATGAAAGTATACACGTGATAAAGGAAGAAGGTTTTAAGGTTTTTATTAGGACGGACAAGTCTTACGAAGAAATAAATGAGTTCTTTGAACAAATGGTTTTCATAAAGTACCTTGAAATTGTGCAATTGGAGAATGATGAGGAGTTTAAGCATTTATGTAAATCTAATAAGGTTGCTATAGAACAAAGTCCTAACAAAGTTCCAAAAATAATGAATAAACAAAATAAATTAGAAGAGCAGCTAGAAACACATTCAGCCGCTCACAATATAATTAGCGTGAATGTTGCTAAATTAGATAATCTCATGGATTTAGTGGGTGAAATGGTTATTTCCGAGGCTATGGTTACACAGAACCCTGATCTTAAAGGGCTAGAACTTGATAACTTTCACAAGGCCGCTCGTCAGCTTCATAAGATAACATCTGAATTACAGGATTTGGTAATGTCAATACGAATGGTGCCTCTTGCAAACACATTTCAGAAAATGCATCGTGTTGTACGGGACATGAGTAAAAAACTTGATAAGGATATTCAGTTGGAGTTGCTTGGTGAGGAAACTGAGGTGGATAAGAACATTATTGAGCACATTTCTGATCCACTAATGCATTTAGTCAGAAATTCTATTGATCACGGCATAGAAGAAAAAAAGGATAGGGAAGCGATAGGAAAGCAAAAAACAGGAAAAGTTACTCTAGAGGCTAAAAATGCTGGGAGCGATGTACTCATAATAGTAAAGGATGACGGCAAGGGCTTGAATAAAGAAAAGATATTGCAAAAAGCCGCGGAGAATAATATCCTTTTTAAACCTCAACATGAGATGACAGATAGGGAGATATATAACATTATTCTACTTCCTGGTTTTTCAACAAAGGATAATGTTTCGGAGTTCAGCGGCAGAGGAGTTGGCATGGATGTGGTTGCGAAAAATATCGGCATGGTTGGCGGTACTATTTCAGTAGATAGCATTGAGGGAATTGGTACAACTATCACCCTAAAGATTCCACTAACTCTTGCCATTATAGACGGAATGAATGTACAAGTAGGCAGATCCTGCTACACAATTCCAATAAAAGCAATTAAGGAATCATTCAGACCCAAGGCAAGTGATTTGATTAGCGACCCTGATGGAAATGAAATGATTATGTTACGTGGTCAGTGTTACCCAATTATTAGATTGCATGAGCATTATGACGTAAATACAAATATTACTGATTTCACTGAGGGAATTCTCGTTATGGTCGAACAGGATGACAAGACCATCTGCATATTCGCAGATGAGTTGTTAGGTCAGCAGCAAGTAGTAGTAAAGGCTTTGCCTAATTATATAAAGAATACGCGAAAAATTCATGGACTTGCAGGTTGTACTTTGCTAGGAGACGGAAGTATCAGTTTGATTCTAGATATTGGTGAAATTATAAATAAGGTTAATTGTTAACGAAAATATATTTTGTATGGGCTAAAAAATTAAATCTGGAGGCAGTTTCAAAAGTATATATTATGTACTATGCAAATTCATAAAGAGTTTGAAGCGCAAAAGATAAAACTGACTCCCAATAATAGGAATATAATTTCGAAAGGAGTTATGAGCATGGCTGAACCAATGGTGCAAGAGTTAATAGACCAGGAAGAGGACACTATGAAGGGTAGATTTCTCACCTTTATGTTAGGCAGTGAATCCTATGGAATAGAAATAAGGTATGTTACTGAAATTATTGGTATTCATCCAATAACAGAAGTTCCAGAACTTCCGGAATATATAAAAGGCATAATTAACTTAAGAGGAAAGATTATACCAGTAATGGATGTAAGACTGCGTTTTAAAAAGAATTTTAGAGAATATAATGACAGGACTTGCGTGATAGTAATTGATATCAAAGATATGTCTATTGGACTTATTGTAGATAGTGTCTCAGAAGTTATATCCATACCGGATACAGAAATAGTTGAACCACCAGAAGTAAATAAAGATGGTAATAGCTTCATTAAGGGAATTGGAAAGGCTGTTGGTGAAGTTAAACTACTTTTGAACTGTGAGAAGCTTTTGAACGATAATGCAGTAGATAGCTTGACTAATATTCAATAATAGGAGGATGAAGGTATGAAATGGTTTCATAATATGAAGATTGGTGCAAAGCTGATTAGCAGTTTTATTCTCGTTGCTATTATTGCTGGAGTTGTAGGGGTTGTAGGTATCACAAATATAATGCGTATTGATGACAAGGGTACTTTATTATACACCAATGTGACTGTTCCTCTTGCAGAAGTCGCTGAAATGTCAAAGCTCTTTCAAAGAGTCAGAGTGTATACAAGAGATATGATATTGGAGAAAGATATAAATGAAGTAAATGCCCATTATAAAGCCATTGAAGAAATTGTTGCAAATATGAATAGCATAGCAAGTGAATTTGAACAGAAAATTATTTCAGACCAGACGCAAACTGCTTTTGAAGAATTTATGGCTGCAAGAGTACAATTTCGTTCCAGTCTGGATAGATTATTGGAATTAACACGGCAAAATAGGGATGAAGAAGCTTATGCCTTAATAGAAGGTGAAATGGGAAAGGCTGCAGATGCAGAACAGGCTTCAATTGACAAGTTGGTTGAATTAATGGTAGCTGAAGCAAAAACACAATCTGATTCTAACACAAAAACTGCCGATGAAGCTACATTTGTAATGTTAGTAATAATAGCTGGGGGTATGATTCTTGCAATTATACTTGGAGTATTCATAGCTCGTATCATTGGAAAACCGGTTAAGAAACTTTCGACAGCTGCGGAGTTGATTGCAAACGGTGATTTAAATGTCAAGTTAGATATAAATACGAAAGATGAAGTGGGACATCTGGCATTATCCTTTAAAAGAATGGCTGACAACTTAAATGATGTAATGTCAAATATAAGTACTGCTGCCGAACAAGTTGCTTCTGGCGCAAAGCAAATATCTGACACTAGTATTGCACTTTCACAGGGAGCCACAGAGCAGGCTTGTTCAGTTGAAGAATTGACTGCTTCACTTGAAGAAATTTCAACACAAACAAAACTGAATGCTGAAAATGCTAATCAGGTTAACTCTCTTGCTGAAACGGCTAAGGGCAATGCAATACAAGGTAATAGTCAAATGAAAGAGATGTTAAGTGCTATGGAGGAAATCAATAATTCTTCATCTAGTATATCAAAAATTATTAAAGTTATTGATGAAATTGCATTCCAAACTAATATACTTGCGTTAAACGCTGCAGTTGAGGCTGCCAGAGCAGGACAACATGGTAAAGGCTTCGCAGTTGTAGCAGAGGAAGTAAGAAACCTTGCTGCAAGATCAGCTAATGCTGCTAAAGAAACTACTGACATGATTGAAGGTTCAATTAAGAATGTTGAGTTTGGGACAAAAATAGCTAACACCACTGCGGAAGCCTTGAATAAGATTGTAGAAGACATTACAAAAGTAGCAAATATTATAGGAGATATAGCGGTAGCTTCAACTGAACAATCATCCAGCATTTCACAGGTAAACCAAGGTATCATGCAAGTAGCAGATGTAGTTCAAACCAATTCTGCTACTTCTGAAGAGAGTGCTGCTGCAAGCCAAGAACTATCCAGTCAGGCAGACCTCTTAAAGGATCAAGTATCAAGGTTCAAGTTAAGGAGAGCGCATAGCAGTATGGGACGTACTAATAGGGATTTAGAAGAAGTTAATCTTTAAGAAGTTTGTATGCTTGAACAAAAAATGAGTAACATTAGAAAACTATAGTTGATACTGAGATTGAACTCAAGAAGTAAAATCTACTTATAATAAAACAAAAGGTTAAGCCAATAGGAGAGGGACTATATCCCTCTCCTTAATTAATGTTATGGTTGTTATTTGTCTTTACAATCTTATTGTAATAAACTTATACTAATATTAAAATGAAGAATATAAAAGAGGAAAATGGGAGACTAACATAAATGAACAATACTCTGATTGTCTATTATTCACTTTTTCAAAATACTGAGAATTTAGCATTAGAAATAGCAAAGCAGACTGGCGGTACTATACGAGAATTGATTCCTGAAACCAATTACTCCTTTGACTATAATACGGCCGCAAAAGAAGTAAGGAATCAAATTTCTCGAGGATTTTGCCCTAAACTAATATCTGGAAATGAGTCGATAGATGATTACCAAACAATATTTATAGGGACACCTAACTGGTTTAAAACATTAGCTCCACCAGTTATGAGCTTTCTTAAGCAGCATGATTTTTCGGGAAAGACAGTAATTCCCTTTTGTACTCATGGAGGGGGTGGATTTTGCCAAATTGAAAATGATATAGCTAAAGAATGCTCAAAATCCATAATCCTACCTGGTATTGCTATAAACGGTGTTGCTGCATCGGAAGAGGTCACAAATTGGCTTGAGACAATTGGATATGAATTAAAATAAGTTCTGATTAAAAAAATATGGCTATTTTTATTTTATGTTACAATATTTTCTGAATTGTAGTAAAATAGTATGTAGTGTTATAAATAAACATATTATATAATATGTTTATTAGTTATGATATTTTTGGAGGTACACTGTGAGTAAAACAAAAATCATAATGGCAATTTTGATAATTGCTGCATTACTGTCTGCGATATGTATATTCTTTTATATTCCTAAATCATCCAACAACTCTCAAACAAATAGCATAGTGGAAGAACTAGTCAAAGAAGTTAAGAGCACCGAAGCTGTCAGTGACATTTCTTCATCAAGCCAATCAGAAGCAACTGTTACTGATGTTCCACAGGCAAAGAAACCAGAGAATTTTACTGAAGGTGTCTGGATAAAAAAATATCCAGAAAATTATGCTTGCTTTAAGTTTGAAACGCCAGAAGGTATAAAAATTGTTGCAGACCCTTACATGATGAATGAAACTGTACAACCTGATATAGTGACAGAAAGCCATCAACATTCTGATCATGTAGATGCATCAAAACTGCAAGGTACATATAAGTTAATTAAAGAGACGGGCTCATTTAGTGAAAAGGGCATTAAAATAACAGGGTATCAAGGAAAACATAATAAAGGTGAGATGTCAGAATCCAATATTATCTTTGTGTACGAAGTCAATGGTCTAAAAATTGCACATTTCGCTTCACAAGGGGAATTGCCCAGTGATGAAACCTTGGGTCAAATAAAAAATGCAGATGTTTTACTCATACAAGCAAGTATAAAGCCTGAATATGCCAATTCAAA
>JAEZIB010000166.1 GCA_023416275.1 Bacillota bacterium
GTGCTCTCCAGTGCCTCTTTAAAGATTGATATCACTTCCCCTAGCAATTTTACATTATCATCTACATCCATAGTATCTTCAATATTGTTGAGTTCCTCTTTTTCAACGCCACTTCCTATAGATGAATTTGACTCTGGAGTAGTACAAACTTCTCCACCCATTTGCATATCCTTTATGTACTTCACAACATCCTTGATAGTCGGAGTTGACAAAAATACCTCTACAGGAATTGCCATCCCATATCTCTCGCTTATTATTTGTGTAATAGTCATTAGCGTTAGCGACGTAGCTCCCAAGTCAAATATATCATCATTCTCACTTATCTCCTCGTTACTCTCCAGTGCTTCTTTAAAAATAACTATTATTTCGGGAGTTATGTCTCTAAACTCTTTTTCTTGCTTGTTATCTTCTTTTTTTAACTCCATATCTACAGGCCAAGGCAAAGCTTTCCTGTTTAGCTTTCCATTCTCCGTTAACGGAAACTCTTTAACAGTAACGATTATATTTGGAACCATATAATCTGGCAATTTGTTTCTCATATAATGTCTTATATCTTTTAATAGTGGCTCTTCACTACTTGAAGGTATAATATATGCAACTATCTTAGGAACATCAGTATCTTTATCCTGCACTTCAACAACAGCTTCCTTAATTAACTCATGTCCCAGCAGTGCATTTTCTATGTCACCTAGTTCTATTCTGAAACCTCGTATCTTAACCTGAAGATCAATCCTGCCCAAATACTCAATGTCACCATTAGGCAGAAACATACCCGCATCTCCAGTTTTATATAGTCTGTCAGATTTATTATTTGAGAAGGGGTTAGAAATAAATTTTTCCCTTGTCAGCATTGGACGATTTAGATATCCTGATGCAAGCCCCGCTCCTCCCACAAATATTTCTCCTGGTGTTCCTGTTGGCACTTTATTCAGATTTTCATCAAGTATATATAACTGTAAATCAGGTATTGGTTCTCCGATAACACTAGCCTTACAATCCATATCACTCATAGTAATAGGGCGATATGTGACATGAACGGTAGTTTCAGTTATTCCATACATGTTCACAAGCTGAGGTACCTTATCGCCGTGGCTGCTAAACCACGGGCGAAGACACTGTAAATTTAGTGCCTCACCCCCAAAAACTATGTATCTCAGAGCCAAATTTGAACTCTTTCCAAGCTTATTCTCAGCAAGCATGAACTGTCTGAATGCTGTAGGTGTCTGATTAAGGACTGTTACCTTTTCCTCTACAACTAACTTATAAAACTCATCAAACATTCTGCTTATATTATAAGGAACTATAACAAGGCGTCCTCCGTATAACAAAGCACCCCATATTTCCCAAACAGAAAAATCAAAGGCATATGAATGAAACAACGTCCAAACATCCTTATCGTTGAACTTAAACCATTGATATGTAGACTCAAATAAACGCACAACATTATAATGAGAAATCAAAGCTCCTTTTGGCTTTCCTGTTGAACCTGATGTATAAATAACATATGCGATATCGCTTAATTTTACATTAATCTCAAGGTTTTGATTGCTTTCCATATCTACTTTTAATTTGTCTCTATCCATACAAATAATTTCCATTTCGTTACTTGTGGAAATATTGCATAAACATTTTTCTTGGGTTATTAGCACAGGTATTTGAGAATCGTCTATTATTAATTCAAGGCGTTCCTTTGGATAATTCGGATCAAGTGGAATGTACGCGCAGCCACTCTTTAATACACCAAGTATAGCAACAATCATTTCTAGGGATCTCTCCATACAAATACCAATAAGTTTCTGATTTGAAACATTAAACCGTCTCAAGTAATGTGCAAGCTGATTTGCCCTATTATTAAGTTCTCCATACATCATGTTTTGCCCATTAAAGGTTAGTGCAACTGCATAAGGATTCTTCTGCGCCTGTTCCTCAAATATAGTGTGTATGCATTTAAACTTAGAATAGTCCAAATCGTTCTTCATTAAAGCCGTATTATCATCTATAACGGAAGTATAAGTCATTTTTGTTTTCAAGTCATCCCATGAAGATGTATCGTGTGCTAGTGATTTTAAAACTTCTTCATATTTATTAAACATTTCTTCAACTATACCGTCCTGCAATACGGAAGCATCAAAATCCCAATATATTAATAGTGAATCACCCTGTTTATAGCTCATGTTATCTAGGTATACTCCCGGTGTTAATGATATCCCGTAACCTAACGAAATATCAGAGCCTAGTTCTATACCGTCATCCCCAATACTATTTGTAAAAACAACAGGTAGCTTTAAACTCTCATGGTTTACGTTTTGAAGCATTTTTTTCCGTAATTGGCTTAATCCGCTTATAATCCCATGTCCAAGATCATTATGTACTATTTCTTGATAACATCTTGCCTTCTCAACAAATGAAAGGCTAGAATCACTTGTTACTACCCAGCTTAAAGAGGTAAATTCACCAATAAGCTTATTAATGTCAGGATGCATTGGAATACGGTTCCAGTCAACAAATACGGTTGTAAATGGCAAGGTTTTACTCCACATTGCTAAAACTTCCGTATATGCAGTAAATAATAATATTCCAGGATCAATAGCTAACTCCTGAGCCTTTCTTTCAAGCTTCTCCCAATTTTTTATTTTCCCTTCTATTCTACGATGTACTGCCTGTCCGACTTTTTCATCTTTATAAGGAAGCATAGGTCCCGATGGAATTGTATCAAACTTTTCCTTCCAATAATCAGCTATAGACTTACATTCTGGTGCATTTTTTAAACGATTCATATATTGAATGTAGTCACAAAATGATATCTCTGGTTTTTGTATCTCATAGCAAGGATTTTTATACATTATAAATAGCTGTTTATATAGAAGTAAAATACTCCGTCCGTCAGCAATAAGTGCATCAATTGTAAAATGTACTCTTGACCTATTGTTTTTCAAGGTTGATACTGTTAAATCATAAAGAGGCCATTTGTTTAAATCAAACCTCTTTTCTAGCTTATCCTTCCTGATTTCCTCCAATTGGACATCAATATCTGCATTTTGTCTTAAATCTTTTACTTCAATTATGTATTCAGGAACTTCATCAAGTATTTGCTGAGAGCCTTTACCGTTAATAACTGTTCTTAGCATATCGTGAATTTTTATTAGACTGTTAAATGCTTGCTGTAACTTTTGAACGTCTAATTTTTCAATATCAAACTCCTGATATGCCATACAACTCTCTTTGTTTTGAATATGTCCAAAAGCATTTGCCTGTTGCATATCAGATAGCTGGAAGCTATCATTTTTAATTACCTGTTCTTTTTTGAAAGGTATTTCATTGACAAATTTGTGGAGAAGCTTATTATCCATCCGAATATAATCAATTAACGATGCCTTCTCCCACATATCACCACTTGTTGCAAGTGTACAAATAAGTCTTACGTACTCTTTAAACATTTTTGGGGCTACGCCATCCTCAAAATACTCCTCTACTATATCCCACATTATATAAAGGCTTCCAAACTTCTCGTGTACTTGATGGTCAAGGCATACCTGCGGTGTTTGAGAAATAGAATAAGTTGCTTTTTCAAGCCAGCTATCTTGTGCATTCTTTCCTGCATTGTTAAGCATACTTGTAAAAACAACAGGAACAGAAAGGTTGGGAACTTCTTTATCCCTTAACCTTAGTTCACGCAAAGCTCTTATTCCGCTTACACTGCTATGGTCTAGATCCTCCCATAACTTTTGCTGATAGCATTTTACCTTTTCTTTAATAGTATGCTTGTCAATATCCTCTATAGCAAAAATATTAGTTGATACAAAAGGTCCCACAACTTTATCAATATTTCTATTAACAGGTGGACGGTTGAAGAACGTAACAATTATTGAAAAGCTTGATTCGCTACTCCAATAATAAAGAAGCTCACTAAAGCACATTAATAACATCGAAGTATTAGATACTTCAAGCTTTTGTGCTATAGCCTTTAAACCATCCCAGTACTTCTTATCAATTACTTCTGAATATCTTTTTCTGGTAAAATAGCTTTTCCCCTGTTCTTTGGTTGGATTTCTCTTGTATGGAAGCGATGGCCCCCCAGGCAATTTTGCATATTTATTCATCCAGAATTCAAGGTCTTTTTTATATTTTGAAGAAACTTCTCTTTCTTTCTGAATTTTTACATAATCCCTAAAGTTAAAGTCCAGCATCGGAAGTTTAAACTCTGGGTTCTTGTACAGGTTATACCACTGATTAAATATCAAAGAAAGGCTAGAGCCGTCTACTATCCATTCATCCATACTAAAATGAATAATATTCCTGCCATTATCCAATACTGTAATACAAATCTCAAAGAGAGGCCATTGATTGACCTCATATAGCTTATGAGACAGTGTATTTCTTATACTGTTAAAATGCAGACCAATATCCTCTGGACTTTTTTCCCTCATATCGTATACAACAAAATCATAATTAGGGATATCCTTTTTAATTCTTTGTTTTCTGTCAGGAAGTACTACTACCTGAAGCATTTCATGGTAATCCACAAGTCTGTTCCACGTTTCATTTAATCGCTGTATATCAAGATTTTCTTCTTCAAACTCAAAATAGACATGACACCCAACATTATCAAAGCTTTTGCCAAAGTATTTTCCTACTAAAAATGATTCCTGTATATCTGTTAAAGGAAACGGATTATATTTTTCCACAGTTTCTAAATCCGCTACATTTAGATTATCAAGAATTTTCTTTGCATCCTCTGACTTATTTTCTTTTATTAGAGTTCGTACCTTTTGCAGGTATTCTCTCTTTTCCTGATTTGACAAATCATAGAAGTTTATGCTACTCATTTTTGACCCTCCCATAGCCCTATTCTTTTTGCAACATCCTAAAGATATTGTCTAATTCGCTTCCAGATATATTGCTGAGATCATCCTCCGAGTTTATAAAATCATTAGTACTCCTGTATCTCCCAGTCCAATTGATATCTTCTTTAAATCTGCAAAAATCTTCGCTGTCTTTTACTTCCACACAAGATGTATCCGTTTCATAACCAATAGAACTTTCAAGATTGCTCTCCTGCATTTTTGAAATAATTGCATTCTTTATATTCAGAAGTTCTGGCTTGATAAATATATTCTCTGCTAGTGAATCAATGCTTCTGCTCTGTGCTAGCAAAGCCATAGGAACTTCAGCAGCAAATTCATTTTCCAAATCACTTTTTAATTTTATAGTATTGATAGAGTCAAAACCCATTTCTGCAAGTTCCCCATCTAACTGTATACTCTCAGGCTCTATCCCAAGCAGTGAACTCATCTTTTGAAGTAAATACTTCTTTATAGTATCTTCACCACTTGCTTCAGATATAGATACTTTTGAAATAGTGTCTTTGTCTTCCTCAACAACAGGCTTTATATCTGTTTTTTGCTTTGCTGCCCAGTGAATCTGCTTGTTAAAACAATATGTAGGCAATGAAATCCTAAATCTCTTTTCCGACATATATAACTTCTTCCAATTGATTTTCGCCCCTGAAACCCATAAACTAGCAAGATCGTTATACTGTTTGTTTTCGAGAGCTGTATCTATCAACTTGCTATCTTCGTTATCATCTTCAATCAAATCCCTATTTCCTTTTATTATTTTTCCAATATATATATCCGAATAACTACTGATATTATCCGTAGCAAATCCTACACACTTATTGATCAAGTCCTGAACATCATATACAACCATTGCAACTCTTTCATCCATTTCTTCCCTTGCAAGCTGGAGAGTATAGGCTATATCCCTCAGATTGATATCAGTATTTAATTTTATATATTCTGCAGTCTGTGCTACTATCTCATAAAGGCTTGTCTTGTTTTTTGCAGAGAATACTACGACAACAGGCTCTTTGTTGTTGTCAGCTAACATTGTCCTTTCATATTCCTCCAGAATAATGTGTACATTTACCCCACCTGCACCAAAAACATTAACACCTGCATACCTTGGAAGTATTTTACCGTCTTTATCAGTTATCCTATCCCAATGTTTCTTTTCTCTTGTAATATAAAATGGTGAGTCCTCCAATTTAAGGAAAGGATTAACCTCTTTACAATGAATACTCGGTGGCAATGTCTTATATTTCATTGCCAGTACAACTTTTAATATACTCGCAATACCTGATGCGGCTTCCAAATTTCCTATGTTTGTCTTTACTGAACCAAGTCCACAGCTATTTGATTTTGCATATTCTTCTCCGTGACTTTTTAGTAATTCCCTAAACGCACCTTTTAGTCCCTCAACTTCAACATTATCTCCAATGGCTGAACCAGTCCCATGAGTTTCAATATAGCTAATATCAAGAGGATTAATACCACTTTTATTAATAGCGGCCTTTACTACCTCTATCTGCCCATTTGGATTTGGAGATACAAACGATTTAGACCTACCACCATGCTTAACAGCACTTCCACGTATTACAGCATATATAGGATCATTATCTGCTTTGGCCTTCTTTAGGGGTTTAAGTAGCAAAGCTCCGATGCCTTCCCCTCTCACAAATCCATCTGCACTCTTATCAAATGTCTTACAACGTCCATCTTTGCTAAGCATGCCTGCTTTGTCAAATGATATATTTGAACGAGGCGATAATAGCATATTTACTCCCCCTGCAATAGCAAGTTCACACTCACCTGTATGTAGTGAGGTCACTGCCCTGTGAATAGCCACTGCAGCACTTGAACAAGCAGTATCTATTGTCTCACTAGGTCCATGAAGGTTATAGAAATAAGATATTCTGTTTGCAATAAGGAAATGTGCATTTGATGTAATTGAATGTCCATCTATTTTTACATTTTCATTCCTTAAAATTTCAGCATACTCATTATTTGTTACCCCTATAAACACCCCAGTATTTGTGCCTGAAATCTCAGAAGGCTTGTAACCTGAATCTTCAATAGTCTTCCAAGTAGTCTCAAGAAACATCCTTTGTTGTGGATCTAATATTTTTGCCTCTTGAGGAGATAAATTGAAAAATAGTGCATCAAATTTATCTACCTCTTTCATAAACCCGCCCCATTTGCAAGTTGACTTTCCTTCTTCCTTATTTGGGTCTCCGTAAAAGTCGCGCCAGTCCCATCTCTCAGGCGGTACTTCAGTAATTAAATCATCACCACCGACTATATGTTTCCAAAATTCATCAAGGTTCTCAGACTGAGGCATTACTCCACCAATTCCAATTATCGCTATAGGTTCATAGTTGTCATCATCTACAGTGTGCCTTATATCAGTAATCTCCTTATCTGAACTGCTTAAAGGTTTAAAACGATTTTTAATACTCATACCTGAAAATGCTACTTCTGTTTCCTCATTTTCATCATCTACAATTGTTTCATTCTTATTGGTGCTTGAGTTATAGTGCTCTGCTATATCATTTTTATTCCTCTTAAGCAGATGTCTCCCGAGATTGTTTATTGTTAGCTCTGAAATCTCATAGAATACTGCTGGAGTAATATTCAAACTAAATTTAAAATTTAATTCATTTGTAAACTCTGTCAGAGTTATTGAGTCAAATCCGTACTTATCAAGTTCCTCGGTAAATGATATTTCACTTTCTTTTATCCTAGAGATTTTTGATACTGACTTACTCAAATCATCTATTAGTTTCTTTAAAAGATCGTTCTCATCTATATTTAAAATGACACTATCTTCTTTTATATTTTTGGCGAATAAAGTATTTATTTTTCTTCTGTTCCCATGCATTACCATTATCTGCTCCATATTGCGAGACAAACATTTTTCTAATATGTTAAACCCTCTAGAATTTTCAAGTGGCTTAATATATAAGGTACTTTCCATAAGTTTTTTAGTTAAGTCATCAACTGCTATTCCGCCATCCTGCCATAACGGCCAATTTATTGAAACTGTTTTTCCATGCCTTTCTCCCTGCTTTCTTAGATTCTCCCTATAACTTGCGAAATTATCCATAAATGCGTTTGCATAAGCATAGTCACTCTGTCCCAAATTACCAATTTCTCCAGATATAGATGAGAATAATGCTATAAAGTCTAGCTTTTCGTCTCGTGTTGCCCAATCAAGATTGATCGTTCCATATACTTTAGGTGCTATTACTTCATTTAAATCATTAATTGATTTATTTATTACAAGAGAATCCTTTATTAAACCTGCACAGTGGATAATGCCGTTAACGCATCCGAAACGAGCTTTTGCTCCATCTACTATTCTTTCTACGTCGGTTCTGTTCGAGACATCACCTCTTAAATAGATGAAATCAGTATTTGTTGCTTCCAGCTCCTTTAGTCTTGAGTCTTCAGTAATTTCAGAGCGACCAACAAGAACAAGCTTAGCTCTATATTTTGAAGCAAGATTTTGTGCAATAGCAAAACCTACTCCGCCTAACCCACCTGTTATAATATAAACCCCATTTACTTTGATCAAAGCCTCACCATTTACTTCTGGTTTAAGCACTTCCAAGGCTTTAACCTCTCTTATAGCTCCTCTATACCTTACCTCAGGTTCAATGTTTTCCTCAAACAGTTCGCTTAATATGATTGACGCTATATCCTCTTCCTTGCCCTCTATTCCTATGCTTCTAAAAATCAACTTATTGTTTTCAAGCTTTATACTTTTATTAAATCCACTGATTCCTTCACATAAAGGTTTATTCATTTCATGAATATATAATAAACGTATTGTGTTTTTTTGCTTTTCTTTCAATAATGCCCTACTTATATAGAATAGCGGGTACAAGCAGTGTTCCATCTGCACTTTTAAACTTACCTCATCATAGGTAAAGTCTTCCTGCAACCATAGATTAACGATATTTTCATATTCTATTCCCTTATCCTTCAAGCATCGGAATAGCTCAATATAGTTGTTTTCGTTTGTCGGATCCATCTCGAATATGTTATCTTGAATATTTTTAAAACCAGTTCCTGATTTTACTAAATAAACTTTATCCATACCCTTTTCAATCAAATAATCGAATACTCTTTTATCTCTGTCAAATAATAGAACAGAACCCTTTACTCTATTTGATTTTTCTTTTATCTGTTTCCATACCTTTCCAAAGTACACTGTTTCTTCCCTATCTTTCTTTTCAACAGGACGTGCTATATATTTTTCTATCTTCACAAGTACTCTGCCTTGGTCATCCACAAGAAATACATCCATAATCTTCATGGTTTCATTGTCTGATAATTCTTGTGCTTGTACTGCATATCCATAGCAACATTCGGGAAGTTTTTCATATATATCTATCTTTTCAATAGCAAATGGTATATATGGGCTAGTTGCTCCTGCATCTCTATTAATAATATAGCCTGCTGTCTGTAGCCCCCCTTCAAGTAATGATGGGTGCAACATAAACGAGTCAGCTGTAGGTAGTACACTAACTGGTAATTTTATTCTGGATAGTGCCTCATGTTCATTGTGGTATATTTCTTCAATAGGCATAAAACTCGAACCATAATTGAATCCTGATTGCCTAAATAATTCGTAAAACTCCTTATGTTGCATATGTTTACTACACCTTTGTTTAACTGCTTCAATATCAATTTTTTCTCCTACTATTTCTCCAAAGCTACCATATACAAGCACACCTTGCGAATATACTGTTTCGTCTCCTGAATTTATTTCATATGCTATTTCATCCTCTTTAGAATAAATGTCAATAAAAGCATCCTGTTTATTTCCATGTAGCTGAAGAGGCTTTGCCCATACTATATTGTTTAGCCCTATAACCTCTTTTTTAGGGAAAGCAAGTTCACCTGCCATACGTGCCATTTCAAGATATATTACTCCCGGTAAAATTATCGAACCATTTACCATATGATCTTTTAGATAAAATTCTTCTTCTGTCAGCGTCTTTTTATAACTTTGCTTTTCCAGTGTTGATTCATTGCTATCTAGCAAAGGTGTCAGCTTACTTACACCTTTACCTAAAGCTACACTATTAGTTGATTCAACTCTTTCTACCCAATAATGCTGACGAGCAAATGGGTATGTAGGAAGTGGTATCTTATACTGCTTCTCTTGGTAAAGTACATCCCAGTTACTTATTTTTACTCCTGCAACCCACAACTGGGCAAGCTTTTCCAGTTCATGTCGTGCAGCAATCTTTGAAATTATTTCTATACCAAGGTCTCCCTCTAGTATAAGGTCAAGTTTGCCTCTTTCCTCCTGCTTTCTTCCTGTAAATACTTTATCTATGTTCCGTTCACCTGAAATAAACTTATCCAATTTTTCTGTTAGTTCCTCAATGTTTGATACAACAAATGCAATTCTCTCGTCCATTACCTCTCTTCCCTTTTGCAGTGTGTATGCTACCTGCGAAAGAGAAATATCCTGTTTTTCTACTTCTGAACCAGAACTATTGTCCAGACTGTAAGAGTAATAATTAGTAATGCTATTACTACTCCCTAATATCTGTGTTATGTCTTTTGGACAGTTCTCAATCGAGATGCTTGAAAGACTCAGTTCAAGGTTGTAGCACTTGTTAAGTTCATTAACCAACATACTTAATTTAGCCGCATCGAATCCACATTCCAGTAAGCTTGTATCATCATCAATGTCTTTTTCATCAATACCACTGATTGGGGCTATAATAGCAATAACATCCCTTATAATTTTTGGTTCCATAGTTCCGCAGTTCTTTTCTATAGTCCTTGTCCTTTTAAGAAAAGCACTCAATGATTCTGCATATGCCACTAGGCGATCTTCATTTTGTGCAGACAGTATAATTAAATTCTCTTTATTTTCTTGAGCTTTAGCTGGAGCTGTTGAACGATATTCCTCAAGTACCACATGTGCATTTACACCGCTGAAGCCAAAGGCACTTATTCCTGCTCTATATGGTATCTCATCTCCATTAGCGTCCTTAAGCCTTTGCCATAGCTGTGTCTTTTCAACTATGTAAAACGGGCTGTCCTCTAGTTGTATATACGGATTTAGTTCTTTGAGGTTTACTATTCCTGGCAACACACCATGCTTCATGCACAGTAACACTTTTATAACTCCCGCAATTCCTGCTGCAGTTTCCAGATGTCCTATGTTTGATTTTAAAGCACCTATTCCGCAGCCTTTTGTAGTAAATCCAGATTTTCCCCACTTAGAGTACAACTTTTTGAACGCACTTTTTAGTCCATTGATTTCAACAGGATCTCCAAGTGTTGTACCTGTACCATGCGATTCAATATATGTTATTGTTGATGGATCAATTTCCGATTTTTCATATGCGTTGAATATTACTTCTGCCTGCTGTTTAGGGTTTGGAGCAGTTAATGAGTTGCCATGTCCCCCATGATTTACAGCACTTGCTTTAATTACAGCATATATATGATCATTATCCTTAATAGCTCTGTTTAAAGGCTTTAACAACAGCAAACCTGCACCTTCTCCTCTTACAGTTCCGTTTGCATCTTTGTCAAACACCTTGCACTTTCCGTCTTGGCTTAATATTCCTACATTATCAAATGAAATATATAAAGAAGGACTAGCAATAACATTTACCCCTCCTGCAAGGGCCATGTCGCAATCACCGTTTCTTAAGCATTGAACTGCTCGGTTTATAGAAACAAGTGAACTTGCACATGCATTATCTAATGGTTCACTTGGACCGTGTAGATTAAGAATGTACGATATTCTTCCTGTAATTATATTATGAGCATTACCAGTCAATGACTGTGCCTTGCTATCTACTGCTCCATCAGAAACTATATCATGGTAGTCATGTCCTGCTACCCCTATAAAAACTCCTGTCTTACTGCCTGAAAGCTCTTTTGGATTGTAGCCTGCATCTTCTATAGCCTTCCATGCCAGCTCCAGAACAAGTCTCTGTTGAGGATCCATTAGGTTTGCTTCGCGTGGTGAAATTCCAAAGAAGGTTGCATCAAATTTATCAACTTCCTTCATGAATCCACCCCATATAACATTCGTTTTTGATGTATCATCTGGGGACTCTTTATAGTATTTTCTCCAATCCCATCTATCTTCAGGTATAGTGGTTATAAGACATTCCTCTCCAATAATCTTCTTCCAAAAGTCGTCCAAATCATCTGCTTGTGGCATAATGCCGCTAAAACCTATAATAGCTATGGAATCATCCTTGTAGTCTTTGTAGTCTTCACCTTGTGGTTGCCTTAAGCCTGAATCCTCTTTACTGCTATCTTTAACAGGACTGCTGAAATTTCCTTGTGCAGAATTATTATGATTAACCCTTACCTCATCAGCAATATTCTGATTAACGCTTACCTCATCTGTTTTTGAGAATTTATTCGGATACTCTTCAGCAAGATATTCTGCCAAGTCCCTAATATTCTGGTATTCAAAAAATAGAGTTGGGTACAGTTCAACACCTAAATCTTTTTGAAGCTCTTTCGTAAGGTTGATAAGTCTTACAGAATCTACGCCCATAGACATGAAGTTACTGCCTTTGTCAATTGCGTAAGAATCAGTTTTAAGCATAGAAGCAATTTTGCTTATCAAATACTGTTCAACTACATGAACTATTTTATTATTGCTTTCCGAATACTGAGATAAGTGTGCATTCTCTGTCTTCAAAGGCTGATGTTCCTCATCTATCCACACTTTTTTGCATACAAATCCTTTCATTAATATCAACACCTTTCCCAGCTTATCGATTATTTCAATATCGCCTTCCCATATCTCGGAATTCACCTTTACCTCTGTCAAATGACAATAGCACTGCAAAGGCAACTCACTATAGATATACATTTCCTTAACCATTAAAGGTATCAACAAGTCCGGTTCATTACTCTTTGATAATGCAAGTCTACAGAGTACTGCTCCATCAAGTAAAGCAGGGTGAACCGAATACGAATGACTGCTATTTATCATTTCTCGTGTTAAAGCAAGTTCTCCCCACGCTTCATTTCCTAACGCAAATGCCTCTTTTATGGTGAATAGAGATTCACCGTAAACTCCAGACTTTTTGTTATACAGTTCTTCTGTCTTAATAACATTCATATCTTTAAACGAAGGAATTTTAACCATATAAGGAGCAGTACCTGTGTTTCTAATAACCTCACTACGTGCTGCAGTCTCAAAATTTTTGCTGTAACTCTTTTTAACTCTTGTATTGATAAATAGCCTTTCATCCTCGCTTACCAGTTCAGCAGTAACCTCAACATTTTCCCCAACATTAAGTTCAACCGCTTCTACAAACTGGAAGTTGTGAAAATGAACTACCGGAGCTAAATCACCCACACATTTAAGTGCTTCATAAGCAATACTGCAATATGTAACGCCCAGTAGCACTCTTTTTCCAAAAGATACATGGTCTCTTAAATAAGGCTCATCATATTGGAATGAAGCAGAGTATAGATTTTCTTTTATTAATGATTCTTCATCATCAAGCCAATAACGCTGTCTATTAAAACAATATGTAGGTAAAGGTATGCGACACAGTCCTACCTCATTCTGATAAAATAGCTCCCAATTGAATGAAGTACCGCTAACCCAGCGCATTGCTATATCATTTATACTATTCTCGTAAGAAGAAAGACCACTCTTTTCACTCTTTAATGCACTTCCCTTATAGACATCGGCTATATTCACTTCACCATTACAAACTGCCTTGAGCTTATCTTTTAAGTCATCCAGACTTGTTACAACAAGTGCAAGCCTTTCCTTCATTTCCATTCTGCCAATTTGTAAAGTATATTCAATCTGACTTAATAACAGCTTTTCTTGACCTGTCTTCATATTGTTTTGAATATACAGTAACAATGCTTTAGCATTTGCATACAAGCTCTCCTGCTTTTTAGCTGAAAGTATTATAAGATACTTTGTTTTTTCTAAGTAGGATGTCACCAAATTTCTTTTGTATTCCTCTACTATAATATGTGCATTAGAACCTCCCGCACCAAATGAACTGATTCCAGCACGTCTTGGTGATGTTTTTTCCTGTTTCCAATCACCTAACTCTTCTTGAATATAGAAAGGTGTATTCTCAAGTTCAATATATGGATTTAATTTATCTATATTAATAGAAGGCACTATTTTGCCATATTTCATTTGAAGTAAAACCTTGGTTATGGCAGACATTCCAGAAGCAGCTTCAAGGTGACCAATATTAGCTTTTACTGTTCCCACAGTGCAGAACTGTTTTTTCGCAGTATATTTTGAAAACACCTTGCTCAATGCATTTATCTCTACAGGATCACCTAATACAGTGCCTGTTGCATGTGCCTCCATATAGCTTACTGTTTCAGGGTTGATACCTGCATCCTTTAACGCATCCTCACTTACATTCATCTGTGCTGTAAGACTAGGAGCGGTAAAACCGTTTGATTCGCCTCCGCTGTTAATAGCTGACCCTTTTATAACACCATATATATAATCATTATCCCTTATAGCATCTTCCAAAGGTTTGAGCAGGATAGCTCCAACGCCTTCTCCTTCTGCAAAACCATCAGCATTCTCACTAAAGCATTTGTTTCTGCCATCCCTCGTAAGGCTGTTTAAATTAGACAATCTTACATGCTGTCTCGGATTCAAAATAAGATTTATTCCACCTGCCACAGCTACACTACATTCTCCTCTTTCTATGCTTTTGCATGCATAGTGTATTGCAGTAAGTGAGGACGAACAGGCTGTATCGATTGCAATACTCGGACCTGTGAAATTAAAGTGATATGATACCCTGTTAGGGATAATCCAGTAAGCAGATTGAGCATTAGTTCTAATACCATTTTCCCATGCTTTAGTAGCAATTTGTCCGTACCCACCGTACATTATTCCTACAAATAGGCCTACTTTTTCCCCCTTGTTTGCCAAAGTCTTCCCAGGATATCCTGCATCCTCTAACAAAGTCCACGTATTTTCTAAAAAAATACGTTCCTGTGGATCCATTTCTACTGCATGTTCATCTGATATATCAAAAAACTCTGCATCGAATTTATCAATATCACTTATAAATCCGCCCCATTTACTATATCCTTTTCCTTGCTCGCTGTTTGATGGATCATAGTATTTTTCCCAGTCCCATCTATCCCTTGGTATTTCTGTTATACAGTTTCTACCTTGTTTCAGGTTTTCCCAATATTCTTCAAGTGTTTCTGCAAGAGGATATTTGCCTGAAAGCCCAATAATAGCAATGTCCTTCGATGCAGTAGTTGTATGTGCCTTTTCCCCTCTCTGATTCTGCTGATTCTGCTGATTCTGATAATTCTCATGATTCTCTTGATTCTCTTGATTCTCATAATTCTCATAATTCTCTTGATTCTCTTGATTCTCTTGGTGTATATCATTTCTTAATTCTGAAGTTGTAGTCTTAAACAGCCAGTTCAGGTCTTTTTTTGCCTCCATAATCTTATCCACAGGCTTAGCATTAACTCTAAATAATTCTTTTAGCTTTTCCTCCTGCTCCGTGCAAAAATACCCTGCTAAAGCAGCTAATGTTGTATACTCAAAAAGTAGAGTTGCAGGTACTTTTCCAAAATCTTTTACAAGCTCCTTATTAAATTCTACGGTAATTAAAGAATCTACACCAATTTCTTGGAACACTACATCATTACCTATGTTGTTTGATTCAATCTTTAAAACCTTTGCCAACTTGTCTTTTAAATATTTTATAGTCTCTTCTATTAACTCCGTATGGTTTAATTCATGTCTTTTCATAATCATATTATCTTCTACAACTCTCCTTTCTATTTTTTGATGTTTGATCTCTTCTTTTGCTACCATAACAAGTTTATCTGTATGAAGTGCTGCAACCACACTACCTTTATCAGCTTTTTTAACGGTTATACCATTGCTGACTGCCGTTATTATACACTGATCATACTCTTTATTCTCATTTTTTAACCCTGCTACAGCTATATTATAGTAACCGCATATTCCTAATACATTTTTCCATGAAGCAACATTCAAGAGCGGTGATCCAGTTATCCTATATGTATCTTTAGAATTCCACCAGCCTCCTGTCAATCCAAATGTTAGCGTAGAGAAATTCTGGAATCTAACAATTTCATTAATAACAATTACTCCGTTTGCTTTAAGAAGCCTCTTAATATTTCCGAGTGTATTTTGTATTAAACTTGTTGCATGCAGGACATTTGTTGCAAAAACAATATCAATACTATTTGATTGGAAATCCTGCATTTCTGGTAGTTTCTCAATATCAAGCACTTTAAAATCAACAAATTCCAAAGACCCATATTTCGCTTTTCCATAGCCGGTAAAACTTGCAGAAATATCTGTGTAGTAGTAAGTTATGTTCTTTCCGAAATGCTTAACCTTTTCAAGAACAAATTCACTTGTACCACCAGTACCAGATCCAATTTCCAAAATGTTAATATGATCTGTCTTACATTTGTCTAAACGCTCTTCTATATAATTTCTAACAAACTCAGCTACTAATTGATTATAGTAGTCAATTATCAAGTTTCCTTTGTATATACTCTGAACCAAATCTTTTGATCCTTCTGGGAACATTACTTCCGTATACTCTATCCTTCCCGTAAGTACATCTCCGAAACGGCTAACACAAGTCCAAAGAAGTCTAGTGTAAGAAGAAAGAGTTGAAAATTTCTCATCTAACAATCTCTTTTTTTCTTCGATTTTCTCAATATTGTCCAGTATTCTATAGTCTTCAACAAGTTCAGTGCTTTCAATCTTATCTTCATTTATAAGCAACAAGCCACTCTTCTCTAATATATATATCAGTGCATCAAATAACCTTTCATATGATGGTATAATACCAAGAGTGTTTATTAGCTCTCTTTTACTGTATTTCTCACATTTTTTTGTAAAATATCTGTTAAGTTTGAAATACTTAAGCAGTAAGCATACTGCAAACTCTTCAAGAGCACTAAAACCTTCAAGCATATATTTTATTGAATATATTTTCTCCTCAGCAGGTTCATCCTTAAGCTCAATATTCTCTATAACAGAAGGAACAGTCTGTGAATAAATTTCAATTTTATTATTAAAATCAAAACCCAATTCACTCAATAACTTATCTGTAGCTTTAAACATTACTACTTGTGATATAGGACTGCTCAATGCCGCTTCAAGTACAGCCATACCTTCAAACGGTTCTATTGATAATAAACCTTTTTGGTTCAAGAGACTTCTATATTCTTCCGATGCAACCACTCCAACATTTCCCCAGAAGCTCCAATTAATAATCTTAATAGGAAAACCTGCTCGTTCCTTAAAAGACAGAGCAAATGCATCTTGGAATGAACATGCACAATTATAATTGCTCTGACCTACATTACCTATAAAGGCATTTGTGGAAGAGAAATTCACTAGAAAGTCAAGTTTTTTGTCTTTTACTACATCATATAAAATGACACTTCCCTTTACTTTCGGGGCACAAACCTCCCTCATCACATCTTCGGTCATATTTTCTATTCTCTTATCATTTAGTACCATGACGCAATTGAATATTCCATGTATTACTCCATATGTATCTTCTATTTCTGTAACCGCTTTTTTCATACTGTCAAAATCAGTTACATCTGCCTGAATATAAATTGCTTCTCCACCGTACTCTTTAATACTATCAATTTTTGATTTCTTTATTTCGTTTAAATTGCTTCTTCCGATTAAGGCTATTCTAGCTTTATATTTTTTCCCAAGGTATAATCCAAGTTCAAGTCCAATTCCTCCTGCTCCTACAATGACATATACTCCATTGGTTCTGAAACTTTTTTTTGTATTGTAAGGCAAATAAAGACCTCTAATTTTTCTAGTATAAAAAGTCTCATTTCTTAGAGCGACTTCAGGTGTTCCTTTTACTATTTTTGTAAGTAAGTGTGCCTGCCGTTCCACTTTGCTAGATGAAATAGACTCATTATACTCAATATCCACAAGAGAAAATTCAATATTCTGATTTTCAAGGGCTGCTGCCTTAACAAATCCACTCACGCCTGAATTAGCAGATATTATACTGTCACTTGGGAGCACTTCAAATATATTATTAGTTACAACAACTAGCTGAACATTACTGTCTATTTGCGACAACGCTTTTACCAAGTAAAATAATGCATAGACACCATATTTCTGTTTTCTCTCCAACTCCAAAATTCCATCAGCCTGTTTTCTTGAAATAGCACCAAGGAAGTAGATACGTTTAATGTTATTCTCCAGAATGAAATTTATATATCCTTGTATGTCATTAAAGCCTATTTTCCATTCACCATCTGTTCTACTTGTTTCAAAATATAATTGTGCCTGAGTGACATTGCTTTTATCCATTGTATTAATAATTTTTTCCTTTAGATATTCAGCCTCGTCATTGTATAAAACTAGTGCGTTTTCTGTTTTGCTATGTGGTTCTTTTGTGGTGCTCTCTGCAGTATATTCAACCCACTGTTGGCAATATATATGTCTATCAAACTGGGTCTTTAATTCTCTCGAAGTAACATGGTAAAATTTCACACACACCTTGCCGTCCTTATTTACAATAGCAATATTATGAATATTGTTGCTTTCATTAACTACATACGCATAATATTCACGAGACCGTAAAGGTTCGAGTATATTTACCTCTTCAACCATGAATGGAATTTTAGCTTTTCCTTTGTCTGCATTTCTACCTAAAAGACAACCCATAAGCTGCAAAGCACAGTCCATTATAACTGGATGTGCAAAGTAATCATTAAGTTCACTTTCAAATCCTTCTGGAAGTATAAAGTGTCCCAAAACCTCTTTCTCATTACTCCAAAGTTCCTGCACACCTTGAAAATATAGTCCATACTCTATACCCGCATTATCCGCAAGAGACTTGTAGAATGTATCCTTTTTAATTTCTTCACTGCACCGTAGCTTTATATCATCAAAGTATAAATATTCTTCATTACATTGTTTATCCATATCACAGTATACGTCACCCTTTGAATGAAGAATATCACCATCTTGATGAACGCTTTCAATTTCATATTTGAAACCTTTACCTTCTTCTTTTAGAGAAAGATTAATATCTATACACTCGCCATCTTCTACCACTAACGGCTGTAACCATGTAATATTTCTAAGCGTGTATGAGTTCCCTTTTGTCAAAAGTGATATAGCTTCCACTACTGTTTCAATATGTCCAGTACCAGGGAAAACACATTGAGAGTTGACTTTATGATCTTTAACAATAAGCTCAGAATTTCTCAAGGTTTTCTGGAATACCAAACCTTGTCCCAGACTCTTTTCTGGAATAATCTTATCAATAAGTGGCATCCAGTCCGAACTTTTTCCATACTTAGGGTACTTTTGCCTCATAGGAACCCAGTGTCTGTCCTTCTTGAATTGGTAACCTGGTAACGACATTCTTCCAGGAATGTTGCCCTTATACAAAAGATTCCAGTTTATGTCCGCCCCGTTGGTCCAGAGACTTGCTACTTTTAAAATATCTCCTTTCTCAACTTTCCTCTCAACAAATTCTTCAAGTTCAGCACCATCAAGCACTAGTTCGAGTGCCTCTTTGATATTCCTACCTGTGCTTGTAAACATATTTATAATTTGTCCAGTTCCATTCAAGTACAATTCCAACCGTTCTAACAACTCATCCACTGTATTTACTACCAGAGCAAGACGCTCTTTCATTGCTTCTCTTCCTATTTGTAATGTAAAAGCAATCTTATTGAGATTCAGTGGATTATCGCCTGTTTGAGCTTTTCTTAAATATTTCACAAATTTTTCTACATTATTTTTTAACGAATTATTATCTCTTGCTGAAAACACAATAACCACTGGATTTGAATTTTTTCCCTGTCTTTTTTCACTCTCTTTATATTCTTCCAATACTATGTGTGCATTCGTACCACCCATACCAAATGAACTTACTCCTCCGTGCAAAGGTGCTTCTTTTCCTGTTCTATCTTTAAGATGTTTCCATTCCTGAGTTTCTCGTGCAATATAAAACGGACTATTCTCAACATTAATAAATGGATTCAATTCTCGGCAATGAATAGATGCAAGTATCTTATGGTGATATAATGACAAAGCAACCTTTATCAATCCAGCAAGCCCAGCCATTGCCTCAAGATGCCCTATATTTGTCTTTACGGAACCAATACCACAATATGCATCTTCTCTTGGCACACAATTCAATTCCTCAT
This sequence comes from Bacillota bacterium, assembly GCA_023416275.1. Lineage (GTDB taxonomy): Bacteria > Bacillota > Clostridia > Acetivibrionales > DSM-1351 > Ruminiclostridium. The sequence continues at coordinate 20,058 of JAEZIB010000166.1, forward strand.
ATATCTCACTAAATGCAGATTTCAGCCCATTGATTTCAATAGGATCACCTAAAGCGGTACCAGTACCATGAGCTTCAATGTAACCTATCGTATATGGGTCAATACCCGAATCAATTATTGCTTTCTTAATTAGGTCTTTTTGAGCATTAGGATTAGGTGCAGTTAGGGAATTTGTCCTACCCCCATGATTTACTGCTACTCCTTTTATTACAGCATATATATGGTCTTTGTCTTCTATAGCTTTATCCAAAGGTTTCAGAATAATAGCAGCGCAGCCTTCTCCCCTAACATATCCATTACCATCCTTATCAAATGCTTTACACTTACCGTCTTTGCTTAGCATACTAATTTTGCTTAGTGCTATATGAGCGAAAGGACTAATGATTAAATTCACTCCACCCACAATAGCACAGCCACATTCTCCGCTTCTAATTGAAGCCACGGCTCTGCTTACCCCAACCAAAGTACTTGAGCATGCTGTGTCTATTAATTCGCTAGGTCCTTTAAAATTGAAAAAGTATGAAACTCTGTTAGGAATTACTGCATTAACTATGCCAGATACAGTATGAGCATCAACCTCTGATTCTCTCAATACGAATTCGGAATAGTCTGTGCCTGTGGCACCAACAAATACACCTGTATCAGTTCCTGATAAATCAGATGGTTTATACCCTGCATCTTCTATTGCTGCCCATACTACTTGAAGCATAAGCCTCTGTTGTGGATCCATTAATTCAGCTTCTCGTGGAGAAATTCCAAAAAATGCTGCATCGAATTTGTCAATATCCTTAATAAACCCGCCCCATTTAGAGTTACTTTTATTTGCTCCCTCGTTTAGCTCATCATAATATTCCTTCCAATCCCACCTATCTGGAGGAATTACGGTAACTAAGTCTTTTTCTTCTAGAATATTATTCCAAAAGCTTTGCAAGTCATCAGAACCTGGCAACATTCCGCTCATTCCAACAATAGCGATATCACCATTAAATCCAGTATTGCTTTTGTTATTCAGTGCATCAGGTTTTTTTGTTGTTTCGGAAGCTGTATTTTCATCAATTCTATGCTTCACCTCAACTTCTTCCATAACGACCTCCTTACTATTTATCTCCTTTAAATAGTTAGCCGTAAGAAATTCTGCAAATCTGTCAACCGTAGGATATGTATAAAAAAGCGTTGGGTTAGTTTTTACACCATAATGTTTGTTTATTTTCAAGCTCAAGCTCGTAAAGCTAATTGAATCAAAGCCATATTCGCCCATGTTAACAGAGCTTTTAATAGTCTCTGGGGAAATATTCTTAATATTAGCCATCTCATTTATGATAAATCTTTCAACATAATTATTTATTGAACTTGTAGAACGGGTGGCTTGGGGTTCTTTTCTGATTATTTGTCTTTGTTGGCTCTCTTCTTTCTCCTCTATTATTGGTCTTTTTTGGCTCTCTTCTTTCTCCTGTATAGCACCATATTCATTTAAAAGTATTGATAGCTCCTGCTCTGAAAGCTCCTTGCGGCTAATCTTACTGTTTAATGTAAGAGGATATGCTTTTAAAAAGAAATAATTAGAGGGTATCATATAATCAGGAAGCTCATTTTCCATTACTTTATTTATGCTATCAACTGTAGGAATTGCCTTTATATCATCAGCGATAACAAATGCCACAAGGCTTTTGCTATTATCCCCATCTTGTCTAAGTACAACTACAGCCTCGCTAATACCATTTACCTTATTTAATGCAGTCTCAATTTCACCTAACTCCACCCTGAACCCACGAATCTTCACCTGAAAATCAGCACGTCCCATATATTCTACTGTTCCATCTGTACGGTATCTTGCCAAATCGCCTGTTTTGAAAATTCTTGAGTTGTTATCTTCAATAAAGGGGTTCTTTATAAATTTTCTTTCTGTTTCTTCTTCTCTGTTGATATATCCTTTTGCAACCCCATCTCCACCAATATAAAGCTCCCCGGCAACACCAATTGGTACAGGGTTAAGGTAGGTATCCAAAATATAGAACTGAGTATTTGCAATAGGTAGTCCAAGTGATATTTTCTTTCCTTTTTCCACCTTATCCGTGGAAGACCAAATGGTAGTCTCAGTAGGACCATACAAGTTCCATACTTCTTCACTCAAACTAATTAGTTTTTCTGCAAGTTCACTGGGCAGAGCTTCACCGCCACACAATACTTTGAAGTTTTTCCTCTTTTTCCATCCAGCAGCAATAAGCATCTGCCATGTTGCAGGTGTAGCTTGCATAATTGTTACCTCGGAAGCCTCAAAATGCTCAAGTAGCATTATTCCATCCTTCGCTATCTCGTCCGGCAGTATCTCTACCTTAGCCCCAGTAATAAGCGGTAAATACAATTCAAGAGCTGCGATATCAAAGCAAATGGTTGTTACTGCTAATATATAGTCCTGTGAAGTACACCCTGGCTTCTTTGCCATAGAACACAGGAAATTTACCAATCCACCGTGGTATACCATTATCCCTTTAGGCTTGCCCGTTGATCCAGATGTAAATATTGTGTACACCAAATCTTTCGGACCTAATTGGCAAAGCGGTTCCATACTTTCCGCTTTTTCGTCACTCATAGATCTGTCTATATGTTCTGCTTCTTTATCCAGATTAATAGTTGTAAACTCAAAAACTGGCAAATGATCCTCCAATGAAGAAGTAGAAAGAACAAATTTCATTTGGCCTTCCTCAAACATGTGAGACAACCTATCTGCTGGATATATTGGATCTAAAGGAACATAAATTCCTCCTGACATTTGGGTTGCTATCAGTGCAACCATTAAATCAATACTGCGCTCAAGAAGGATACCTACAAGTTCACCTTTCTTTACTCCTTTTTGCTGCATATAACCAGCTAGCTTCCTTGCCCTCTTATATAAATCGATATATGTAAGAACTTGATCCTTGAATATTACCGCTGTGGCAAAAGGATTTGATTGTACCTGCTGTGCAAACAAATCTGGAAAAGTCTTATTCTGATCATATTCCTCAAAAGTATTATTCCATTCAGTTATTAGCATTTCCCTTTCTTTGTTATTTAGAAGTACAATTTGGGAAACTTTAGATTTTGGATTTTCAACTATCGTCTCTAATACCTGCTTATAATGGGAAGCCATATATTGTATTATATCTTTGCTAAACATATCTGGATTGTATTTGAAATGAAGAATGCATTCTTCCTCTGTTTCAATAACCTCAAGCGTTAAATCAAACTCTCCCAGCTGGTGAATGTCATGGAGTTGTTCCCTAAACACCTTATCATTTGTCTCTCTAATCCAGTTTTGAAAGTAAAATGCTACCTGAAAAAGTCCAGAATCAACAAAATTATTAATTTGATTTAGTTCCTTTACAAGCTTGTGATATGGGTACTGACTGTGTTCAAGGCCTTCAAGAACTATTTGCTGCACTCGTTCAATAAACGATATTAAGGAATCCTCAAAATCAATCACGCTTTTTACTACCATCATATTTATAAAACAACCGATTACATCTTCATATTTTTGCTCATAACGACCTGCAACAGGAGTCCCAATAAATAAATTGTTTTGTCCACTGTAGCGAAATAGTAATACCTTGAAAGCTGCAATCATAATAGAAAACAAAGTTGCATGATTTGAAGTATTAAGCTCTTTTAGTGCATTTACAAGTTCTTTATCAAGTTTTATGGTGTAAGAAGTTCCTTCGTATAAATTCACAAATGGGTGCTTTTTGTCTACTGGTAGTTCTAAAACAGGTATTTCTCCTAATAGCTGATTTAACCAATACTCACGATCTTTCACAGCTTGTGCACTTTGAAGATATCTTTTTTCAGCTTCAATAAAACCTGCATAGTTTGCGCGTCGAACTCGAAGTTCATGAGTATGCCCTTCTTTCAATACGTAATAGCATTCCTTTAATTCCTCCATAAATATTCGAGATGATATCCCATCAAAAACAATATGATGGAAGTTAAACAACAATATCTTTTTTTCTTTTGAAACATCAAATATGCACGCTCGCATTAGCGGACCCTCTTCTAGGTTAAAGGGTCGCTTTAACTCATGCATAATACTCTCTGTTATATCCTCTTCAGTCAACCCGAATACATTTATCTGGCTGAACTCAAGCATTCCCTGTTCCTTAACAGCCTGATACGGTTCATTACCATCATGCAGAATAACTGTCCTTAGTGATGCGTGGAAATCAATGAGTTGTTCTAGGACTTTTTTCAAAATCTCAATATCAATATCAGAAGAAACCTCAATAGCCCCAGGGGTATTATATGCGTAGCTATCAGGAAACATCTTACATACAGCCCATATACCTTTTTGGCTTTCTGACAATTCTATTTTTTCTGATTTTTTATTTAAATCCATTAAAACAAGCTTCAATGCCTCGCTTCTTGTAATTTCACCATTATACATTCTTTGGTATATTTCCCTATCTAACACTACCTTCACCTCTTTCAACAAAATTCAAATTAATTTCCTTTAAGTCTGCCGCCTCATCAGGAGTAAGTTTTCCTTCCTCAAGACACGAAAGAATAAAGTTTTCCAGATAGTATTTAGCGTCCTCTGTACCTTTTTTAATGTCAGTGCTATAATTGGCACTTCTGTTATAAGGCTCATTCTGTTTTTTACCCTCAAATTTCATAATAAAAGAATTGAGCTTATTAATCGAATAATGTTCAAATAAGTTTTGTAATGTAATGCGTATTCCATACTTTTCACTTAATTTGTTAACCATATTCGATGCAGTCAAGGAGTCCATCCCATATTTGTCAAATGTCACATCATATTTTATCCTATCATCTGACACCTTTAGAATCGTCGATACCAAATGTCTCAGTTCATTTAAAACCGAATTTTTATCGTTGCCACTTTCTATTTGTATTTCCTCATAATCTTTCCCATCATCTAACCAGTAACTCTCCTTCTCAAATGGATACAGTGGAAGTGATACAAGTTTGCAGTCTTTTCCTCTATATAAATCACTCAAGTTTAAATCATAGCCTTTTATCCAAAGTCTAGCTATATAGTCAAGCTGAGTACTATCAATAACCTTATCATAAAGGCCTTCTGTTTCAACACTTCCTGAATATACCCCCGACTCTTCATCTTTTCGTATTAAATAGTTTTCAAGTGCTACCAAACACTCCTGTCTACTGTTTTTTACAATAGCGAGTCTCTCTTCCATAGCTTCACGACGTGACAACGTATATGCAATATCATATAGTGAAATTTCATTCATGTTTTCAAGATATTCCTTTATATTTTGTGCAACCACATGGAGTCTCTCTTGGGTGCGTGCAGACATCATTAGTATCACACAGCCATCGGGGTTAGTCACATTAGGTTTATTGCTTTCTATGTACTCTTCAACGATAATGGCTACGTTAGTTCCTCCAGCTCCTATGGAGTTAATAGCTGCTCTTAGTGGTATTTCATCCTTATTATTTGGTTTTTTCCACTCAGATACATTTCTTTGAATCTGGAACGGACTATCATCCAAATCTATCCTTGTGTTAATTACTTCTGAGTTAATAGAAGGAACTAAAGTTTTATTTTGTAACTGTAATATAACTTTGGCCAGTTGTGACATTCCAGAAGCTGCTTCCAAGTGTCCGATATTAGACTTTACTGAACCAATCTTACATATTTGTTTTTTACTGGTTAACTTAGCGTATGCTTGCTTTAAAGCCTCGATCTCTGTTGCATCCCCAAGTGCCAGACCGTTTGAAGCAGTTTCATAATACCCGATTGTTTCACAATCAATATTTGCTCTACTAATCAACTCTAAAACTAAATCTCTCTGTGCTTCAACAGAAGGTACCTTAAATGCATTAGTTCTTCCGCTATGATTCATTACACTAGCCTTCAGCACACAGTTTATTCTGTCTCTATCTCTTTCAGCCTCATCAAGAGCTTTAAGTATAACAACTCCCACACCTTCACCTGGTACATATCCATCTCCGTTGCTTAAACTAAGGCTTTTAGCACTACTTCCTAAAAGCTTTGCACGAGACAAACCAAGGTACTTATATGGGTGTAAGCTCAAATTCACGCCTCCCACAATTGCTATTGAGCATTCTCCATTTTTTAAGCTGTTCATTGCTAAATGTAATGCACTCAATGACGAGGAGCACGCGGTATCAACAGCTATGCTTGGACCATGTATTCCCAAGAAGTACGATACCCTGTTCGCGATTGACCAGTAGGAATTCCCAGATAATATAGCTCCTTGTGCCATGTCCTCTGCAACCCAAGGATACTGCTGATACATGGAACCGATAAATACACCTATATTGTGTCCTTCTTGCTGTAACTCATGCAATCTTTTCATTGAATAGCCAGACTCCTCCAACGCTTGCCATGTAGTTTCCAGCATAATTCGCTCCTGCGGATCAATATTTTCTGCTTCACTAGGAGAAATATTAAAGAATAGTGGGTCAAATTTATCTACATCCTGAATGAAGCCTCCCCACTTACTGCACATCTTTCCCTCTTTCTCCTTATCACTGTCATAGAACAGAGAGTAATCCCATCTCTCAGGCGGAATTTCAGTTATACAATTTCTACCTTCAATCAGGTTATTCCAAAATTCATTTAAGTCTTTCGCCATAGGATACCTGCCGCTAATTCCTATTACAGCAATATCTTTTGCAGAAACCTTGGAAGGTACTTGGCTTGATAAATTTTTCACTTCCCTGCTTATTGTTCTTTTTACCATTTTTGACGCCATGCTATAATGTGGAGTATCTGTCTCTTTTGTTACACCAAGAGCTTTTATCATTTCCTGTTTATAATTTGTAATCAAATACATGCTTAAATCTTTTATATTTTGGTATTCAATAAAAGCAGACTGTGCCTTCATGCCAACTAATTTTGCTAACTCATTTCCCATTGCAATCAGCATTACAGAATCGGCACCGTAATGTTCAAAACTATCTTTCTCTCTAATTCTTATGACAGGTACCTTTGTTACCTTACATACAATATCTTTTAAACAATCTACAATCTTTTCAGCTAAAGTGTCCTGCCCATTGCCACTGTCTATCTCTATCTCAGTTTCAACAATTTCAAAATCAACTTCTGAAGGCATAACTAACTGTCTTATTTTTTCTATGTTTCCTTCTACAACCGAAATCCTCGACAAGCCACTTTTTAATATATTGTCAAAGGTTATTAACCCATGTTTGGTACTGAGTGTGCTAAAGCCAGTGTTTTCCTCCATCATTTGCTTTATTTCTGCAGTCACTCCCATACCGCCCTCTTCCCAAAGAGGCCAGTTTATTGAAAATGTTTGTCCATATCTTCTTTCATCCTTCACCATATCATTTCTCATGTCCACATACATATCCATAAACCTATTTGCAAAAGCATAATCGGCTTGTCCCCTGCTACCCAATACTGCAGCAATGGAAGAGAATACAACAAAGAACTTCAGGTGCTCGTCCTTGGTTATCTCGTCAAGATATACAAGACCATCCAGCTTAGGAGCCAGAACTTGATCCATATCACTGACATTTTTGTTTGCTACTAAGGAATCCCTTATTACCCCTGCACTGTGGACAATGCCATCTATTTTTCCATACTTTTCTTTCACTCTTTTATAAAGCATCTCGACTTCATCACGGTTAGTAATATCAGTCTTTATATACTCTACGCTTTCAGGTTTTACCAATCCTTTAATCTCTTGCTTTTGAATCTCAGACCTTCCGACCAGTATAATTGAACACTTACCTTTTTCTGCAAGATAATTAGCAAAAATAAGTCCCAATCCTCCTGCACCGCCAGTTATTATATAAACACCGTCAGATATTTCTTCATCTTTTAGCTGAACAACCTCTAATACTGTCTCTTCAAATTTTCTTTTCATTCTCTTTCCTGAAATATAAGCAATTTCCTCAACTTCTTCATCTATTGCAAATAGTTCGTTGATTAGAACACTATAGTCCATGTTTTCAAGTAATAGAGTTTTATATTGATATGTCTGACTTTCTAAGAAAGCACTCTTTAAAAATGCATTAGCTGCCGCACTTATAATACCTCTCTCTACACCAGCAAATGAAAGAAGTACCTTTACCCTATTCTTGAGTTTTCTCGCCTGAAGTGCCTGTACAAGGTACAATAATCTATGTGATGTTTCCTTATAAAGGTTTGTACTTGGCAAGTTGGTGTCAAGTCCGAAGCTGTTCCAGAAGTATACAACATATGACAAGTTTATTCCATTTTGATCTATTGAAGTCAACAGTCTAATGTAATCTTCTTTATTATCAGGATTTATTTTATAATATGTATCTGTCTTGCTAAAACTCTTATCACATTTTACTCTGATAATGTAACAATCCCTATGATTTTTGCTTACATATTCACTTAATCCTAAAAAGGTTTCTTCATCATTATCAAAGGCAAGAATATAACCACTGATATTTTGAGCATTGACCGACAGTTCTTCATTACTCAAGTAATCATTGAAATATAGCATATCATTTCCTAAATGAATTTCTTTTTGATTGAACTCTCTTAATGCAAATCCATTTATTATTAAAAGTACTTTTCCTGCCAGATCAGTTACTGTGAGATTATATTTTCCATCTTTGAGTACTGAATGTACGAAACAGTTTTCTGGTAGAAAATCCTTTATATGTATTTCATCTATACTAAAAGGGATCCTCGTTTCATTGCTTGCAAGTTGCAAACCAAGAACTGATTGTAACACTCCATCTAAAAGTATGGGATGAAGTACTAAATTTTGGTCTACTGTATCATAATTATTAAGGCTTATATAAGAAAGCGACTCATTGGGGCTATACCAAAGTTCTTGAACGGTTTTATACCCATCACCGTAGGATATACCTTTTTTGCTAAAACATTCATAGAATTTCTGTTTACCCATGTAATCAGTACAACGACTTTTTATTTTTTCAATATTCAGCGATTCATCTATAGTTTCTTGGTTTCCATACTCCAACAGTCCCTTTGCATGTACTGTCTCCCCACTTTGTTCAGTAACCACTTCGAACTCAACAGCAGCTTCCTGCTGATAAAGGCTGATTTTTGCCTCCTTGCTTCCATCTTTTAATTCAATTGGATTAAGCCAGATTAAATTCTTTATCTTACGAACTCTCTCACCACTATTTGCGAATACTCCTGCTGCCCGTGCCATCTCTATAACTAATGCACCTGGTACTAAGATCCTGTTATCTACCACATGGTCTTTTATACAAAATTCATCTTGACTGAACAATTTCTGGTAACATTGCTCGTAAAGAGTGGAAGTATTGCTATCCAACAAAGGATGCAGTGACTGAGTTTTTTCTTTTTTAAGGCATTCCTCGGTTATCCAATACCTTTCCTTACTAAATGGGTACGTTGGCAATGAAACAATGGAAAATGCATTACTGTCATAAAGCATTTCCCAGTCTATATCCAGACCAGTTACCCAAAGCTTTGCTATATTTCTAAATTTACCTCTCATAAACCAATTCTTTAAAAGATTATCAGTTTCCACGTCTTCTTCAAAGTATTCAAATATATTGTTCTGGCTATTATAATTGCTCCCAGTAAAAGTATCCTCAGATTCAATATTATTTATATAACAATTTAGTTTATTTATTAGCTCTTCAATATCTCCTGCAATAATTGCAAGTCTTTCTTCCATTGGCTCACGACCAGTTTGAAGAGTGTAAGCAATATCAGCGAGAGATAAATCTTCTGCTTCAATTCTAGGAACTAATTTTACTTCACCTATTGATTTGATTTGGGTTGTTTTATTTTTTAATACTATTTGGTACAAATCTTTAATAGTCAAATCATAGGTAATCTGTTGCATACTCACCATAGTTCCGAACTTTTCATTTAAATGAGAGAGAAAACACATAAAATCATTGGCATTAATAAGGTAGCTACTTATAGGATCATCCTTTTCTATACTCTCTCTTTCTATTTGTATAAATGAAGAAAAAGCACTTAAGAAATCCTCTTCAGATAGCTCATTTATTTCTTGATTATTATTTGTACAAGCAGACGTAAATAGCGTCCTTTTTTCCAAGAATTCTTTAAGTTTATATGCATATGCCTTTAAGGTATCTTCACTTTTTGCTGATAAAACGATTATATTATTTCCTGTTGATTTATTAGAAGATAAAGGCTTATTGTATTCCTCAATTATTACAGACGCATTTGACCCTCCTGCTCCAAAAGAGCTAATTTCTGCACGTCTCAAGTAAGTTTTTTCAACACCATCCTCTAATAGTACAGGCTTCTTCCATTCTTCCAGCTTATTTTGTACATATACCGGTGAATTTCCAAAATCTATATGAGGGTTTAATTTGTCAGAATGTATTGAAGGAACAAGCAACTTGTACCGCATCTGTAGTAGCACCTTGGTTAAAGATGCAATCCCAGCTGCAGATTCAAGGTGACCAATATTTGACTTTAATGATCCAATGGAGCAGAACTGCTTATCATCAGTAAATTCGCCGAATGCCTTAGTTATGCCGTCAATTTCAATAGGGTCTCCTAATGATGTACCAGTTCCATGTGCCTCAATATAACTAACTGTACGTGCACTTATTTTTGCATTTTTTAAGCAATCAACAATAAGCCTGCTTTGTGCTACTGGGCTTGGTACAGTATATCCATTTGTTTTCCCGCCATGATTAATTGCAGACCCTATAATTACACCATAAATATTGTCACCATCTTTAATTGCCTGTTGCATAGGTTTCAACAATACAGCACCAACACCTTCACCTGGTACATATCCGTCTCCGCCTTCTCCAAAGCTTCTACACCTTCCGTCACTTGATCCGAACTTACTCTGGCTAATCAAGAAATATTTATTTGGATGACTAGCTATATTGACCCCTCCAACCAAAGCATAGTCACACTCTCCCATATTTATACTGTCAGCTGCAAGCTTTAGGGCAGAGAGTGAAGATGAACACATTGAATCTACCGCCATACTTGGGCCATTAAAATTAAATACATATGAAACTCTATTTGCAACTGAAGCATAACTCGAATTAGGTTTTTTTATGAGTTCATTTTGTGCACCATACAATTGATACTGTCCCCACATTACTCCTACAAATACACCTACCTTTGAGTTAGCCAGTTTGTGCCTAGTATATCCGCCATTCTCCAACGTCTCCCATGCTGTTTCAAGAAATAATCTTTCCTGAGGGTCCATTAATTCTGCTTCTTTCGGAGAAATATTAAAGAATAGTGGGTCAAATTTATCAATATCATTGATGAATCCTCCCCATTTGGTATAAGTCTTGCCGCTTTTACTCTTATCAGGGTCGAAATATTTCCTATAGTCCCACCTGTCTTGTGGAATTTCCGTTATACAGTCTTTTCCTTGTGTCAGATTGTTCCAGAAGTCATCTAGGGATTCCGCCATTGGATACCTTCCCGAAACTCCTATTATAGCTATCTGCTTCCTTATATCAGATGCTGTCCCAATATCCTCATTTTTAATTGGTTTAAAGAACCTTACTCTGTCTTCTTTCTGTGTCTTCTTTGTTTCTATATATTTTGGTAATGTTCTTTGTTCTTTACCAAAAAGCTTATATACCTGCGTAGTATGCTTTTTCACAAAGTAAGTTGCCAGTTCCTCTACATTTTTATACTCAAAAAATAGAGTCTTTGATAGTCCTCCAAAGCTCTTCTCAAGTTCATCTGTAAGGTTAAGCATCATTATTGAGTTAAGACCATATTCATCAAACTGCTTATCTCTCCTAATTTTTTCAACAGGAAGCTGGGTTTCTTGTGATATAATCTGAGTCAGGAATTTTTCTATCTTTTTCTGTATTTCTCCCTCATTAATTGTATCGGTGGAGTCATTAACATTAACATCAACATCTGCAATGTATCCTGTTTGGTTCTCAGCGTTTACCATATCTGTAATTACCGCTTTATTACCTGAAAGTACTGTTAAACAAGCATATTTTGAACTTAAAGCCATTTCAAAGGCACTAATTCCTTCCTTGCTTTCAAGCCCGACTATTCCTTTATTCTTTAGTAGCCTGTCTCTCATACTATCAGAAAGCACCATTCCGCCATCTTCCCATAAAGGCCAATTTACCGATATAGTTCTCCCCGAGCATTCACCTTGCATTCTCTTTTTCTCGCGCAAACTTGCATACTCATCCATAAACCTGTTTGCATAGGCATAATCACATTGACCAATATTTCCAAAAGTAGAAGTGATAGATGAAAATAGAGCAAAAAAATCAAGATTATCACAAGCTGTTAGCTCACCAAGATTTAGTGTTCCTTGAACCTTGGGTTCTATGACTTCATCAAATTCTCTTTTTTCCTTCTTTATCAAAAATGTATCCTTTATAATCCCAGCGCAGTGGAAAATGCCTTTTATAGCTCCAAATTGATTACGGATTTTACTCAATACCGCTTGTATATCATTATAATTTGATATATCACATTTTATATATTCAACATTCTCGTTTAGTATCTTGAGTTTCTCAAATTGTATTTTTCTGTTCCCCTCTAGTTCTGAACGACCAATTAGTACTACTTGGCAGTCTTGCTTTGAAAGAATATATCTAGCAAATACTTTACCTATTCCACCTAAGCCACCTGTAATAATATAGAGCCCTTTATAGATAACCTGTTTATCCTCAAGTGGGATAATTTCCTTCAAAACTTTTACTTTTCTAATATCTTGTTCATACCTTATTTCCTGATTCTCTGCTGTATTACACAGCTCGTTAATTAGCATAGGTACAACAGACTCTCTAGAATAATCAGAAATTTCTACTCCTTTGAAGTGGAAATTAGGATTTTCTAAAACAGCTGTTTTAGAAAATCCATTTACCCCAGCGTAGAATGGATATATATCATTAACAGCCCCTGAATACGCATATACAAGTCTTATTCCATCACTCAAACTATGAACCTTTAAGAGCGCATTTGTTAAGTAGAACATTGAATATATTCCACACTCTAAATGTTCTTTTTGTTTCTGTAATGACCATAGGTGAAGTATATGTGTAACATTGTATCTGCTATTTTCTAATGCATTTACTAGATGTGCATAGTCTTCGTGGGTATTTCCAATTTCAAATATTCCTTCGGAAACCCGTTCGAAGTTCTGTCCCTTCTTAGCCACAACTGCCCTTCCAAATCCTAGAGATTTAGCATATTTATCATACATAGCTAAGCTTTCATCTTCTCCAAACACTAACAAATCTCCAGTATTTGTGAGATGATCCTTCGATGCTGTCTGCTCCTTCCACTCATTTGCAAAGAACATGGTTTTATTTTTTTCTTCCCCTTCAGCCTCCATAGAAACTTTCTTCTTACTGATTGCTTTTGCGGTAAAGTCTTTAATTGTTATTAATAGTTCGTTTTCTTCATTTAAAATATCAATATCAGCCTTAACAATCTCCGCACTCTCTCTGTCGTGTATTCTTATATGTGAATAGCAGGAGCTTTTTAGAGGTTTATGAATTTCTATGCGGTCAATCAAGAATGGCAGATATGTTTCATTTAAAGCGGAGACAGAATCAAACCCTGCTACTGTATGTAGTGCACCATCCAGCAACTGTGGAACAAGCGTACATTGAGACTGTAACCCCTGTAATGATAATGGTGCTTCTATATAAGCTAAAAGTTCATTCTCATTATAAAATATTTTTCTAACAACCCTGTATGTTTCCTCATACTTTATTCCGTTCTCATTAAAGTACCTATATAACTCAGTATCTTTTTTTATTCCTGTACAAATTTCTTTCAGCCTATCAATATCATAAACTTCTCCTCTTACAGGACTGCTTTCAAGCTCCATTACACCTTCACATACCGAAGTTTCTTCTTCCTCACCCGTATGTATTAAAAATTCCAAAGCATCATTCTGAGGAAAAAGCTTTATATAAACCTTTTTTGTGTCTTTGTCAAATATAACTGGTTTTTTCCATACAATGGACCGTATGACTTTTATATCTCTCTCACAGGATATCTTTCCTGCAGTCAGCGCCATTTCTAAAAGAACTACACCCGGTAATACTGGAACATCATTTATTACATGGTCTTTTATAAAAGCATCATTCTTATTGAATACAGTGTAAAATTTCTGTTCATGTATTGTAGATACATTTTCATCTATAAATGGGTGAAGTTTCTTTATTATGTTATTTTTACTTCTGTCTTCTGAAATCCAGTAATGTTCCCTCTCAAATGGATAGACTGGCATGGAAATACGGTTACAAATATTATCTTTATTAAAGGCATCCCAATCTATATTAATATTCTGGGTATAAAGCTTAGCAATTCTGATTAAAGTCTCTTTATATTTGTTCTTATCAGAGTACTTAATACTTAATCTAGACATTAGTTGTTCTACTTCTAAATTATCTTCTATCTTTTGTGTATTTTCATTAAACTCGTTAATAATCGAAATATCTTCTGTTAGCAATAATTTCAATTTGTCCATTAGCTGGCTCTTGTTTTCTACTACATAAGCAATTCTAAATTCAAAATGACTTCTCCCCTTCTGGAGAGTGTACGCAATATCCTCAAGTGCATATTTTTTTCCCTCTTCAGCTAACCATTCTGCCAAGTCTTTGACTTTTCTTATTAAAGCCTTTCTCGTCTTGGCAGATATAGGTATCAAGTGATATGGACTCAAATTGCTTTTCATTCTATTTACATTTGGAAATTCCTTTAGTACAACATGGCAATTAGTTCCGCTATATCCAAATGAGCTAACGGCTCCTATTTTTTCATCAGATATATTCCATTCCTTCAAAGAAGTATTTACGTACAACGGTGTATCATTGAAATTAATATGTTGGTTTGGAGTATCAAAATTCAGTGATGGGGGTATCATACTGTTTTTCATAGACAACAGAACTTTAATCAATCCCACCACACCAGCACTTGCTACAGTATGACCTATATTTGTTTTTACAGATCCGATAGCACAAAACTTCTTTTTATTAGTTTTGCTGCCCAATGCTTCAGTAAGTGCGTTAAACTCAATAGGGTCTCCAAGCTTTGTGCCTGTCCCATGTGTTTCTATATAGGAAATATCTTCAGTATTTATTCTGTTCTTTTCATATATGGATTTTATTAAGCTAACCTGGGCAGCAGCACTTGGGGCTGTTATTCCATTGGTTTTTCCATCTTGATTTATTCCAGAACCTATTATAACCCCTTGGATATTATCCCTATCCTCTATGGCTTTATCCAATCTTTTTAATATAATAATTCCAACACTCTCACCTGGTACAAATCCATTTGCATTATTATCAAATGTCTTACAACGTCCATCAATCGAAAGCATATTCATTTTTGATGAATTTATATACAGTGCAGGTGAAGACATGAGATGAACACCACCAGTAATGGCCATGTCACATTCACCAGCCAATATGCTACTAGCAGCAACATGTATTGCTACCAAAGATGAAGAACAAGCAGTATCAATTGAGATGCAAGGACCTCTTAAATTAAGGTAGTATGATATACGCGATGCAAGAATTGCAGTGTCACATCCCATAACAGCAAATGGGTCTGAGGTATTATTTCTTTCACGTATTAAGTTAATATAGTCCCCTTGTTTCGCTCCAATAAACACTCCGACTGATTTTCCGTCCAAATCGGTATTGCTATACCCTGCATCTTCTAAAGATTTCCAACATTCTTCAATGCATAAGCGTTGCTGAGGGTCCATAAATTCACTCTCACGAGGTGATATATTAAAAAAATCGGGATCAAATAAATCTATTCCTTCTACGAATCCACCCCACTTACTTACTGATTTTAATGGTTTTTTATTATCAGGATCATAAAATGTATTAATATCCCAGCGATCAGATGGAATTTCAGTAATAGATGCAACCCCTGAAGCCAGATTGCTCCAAAATTCATTTACATCTTTTGCTCCTGGGAACCTCCCTGAAATACCAATGATGGCAACCATGTTCCTGTTCTTATCATCTACCGAATCACTGAAATTCTCGCATTGACTGGCCAATGTTTCAAGCTTGAAATTTAACAACGGAAGACTGTCTTTATCCACAAATATACTATTTTTGATGTTCTCTACATTCTCATTTATTAAATTTTCTTTTGCCAAAAATACCTCAAGGTCTTCTATACTTGAATTATCATATAAATCAGATACTTCAAGCTTTATATTTAATGAATTATTAATCTTGTTTAGGAAATCTACAATTGTCATTGAGTCAAATCCTAAAGCATAGAATTTTTTATGTATTTCTATATCACTCTTATTTACTCCGAGAGTCTCTGATGCAATCTCAATTAATTGCTCTTTTATGCTTCCTGTATCACCTGCTGTTATTCTGGTCGGTCTCTCTATTTCAGCCTGAAGTGAAATGCTCTCTGGCTTTTGCATATTGACAGTTGGTTTAATTTTTTTACCCTGAACCAAAAATACCTCAAGGTCTTCTATACTTGAATTATCATATAAATCAGATACTTCAAGCTTCACGTTCAATGAATTATTAATCTTGTTTAGGAAATCTACAATTGTCATTGAGTCAAATCCTAAAGCATAGAATTTTTTGTGTATTTCTATATCACCCTTGTTTACTCCGAGAGTCTCTGATGCAATTTCAATTAATTGCTCTCTTATGCTTCCTGTATCACCTGCTGTTATTCTGGTCGGTCTCTCTATTTCAGCCTGAAGTGAAATGCTCTCTGTCTTTTGCATATTGACAGCTGGTTTAATTTTTTTACCCTGAACCAAAAATGTCACAAGGTCTTCTATACTTGAATTATCATATAAATCAGATACTTCAAGCTTTACGTTTAATGAGTTATTAATCTTGTTTAGGAAATCTACAATTGTCATTGAGTCAAATCCTAAAGCATAGAATTTTTTGTGTATTTCTATATCACCCTTGTTTACTCCAAGAGTCTCTGATGCAATCTCACATAATCTCACCATAATATCTTCAATACTTGTCAGTATGCTTTTTGAGTCTTTCTCATCGGACAGCATAGAATTACTTTGTTCTATATCATTTATAAGGTCTTTAATATCAGATTTTGCTAATCTCTGGCAGTCTACTTTCCCATTGGGGGTACGTGGAAGAACCCTTAGTTCAATAAAAGAAGAAGGTATCATGTACTCTGGCAATTTTTTTTTCAATAAATCCTCTATTTTTTCTACTGATATATCTATATTGTTATAAAATACAACGAACGCTAATAATCGTTTCGAACCTGTGCTTAGTTTTTTAGCAATAACTGCATTTTCTCTTACCCCATCAATTTCTGAAATCACCTTTTCAACAGCAGACAACTCAATTCGTATACCACGAATTTTTACTTGATTATCTCTTCTTCCTAGTGGTTGGATTGTTCCATCAGACAAATATCTTGCCATATCACCAATTTTATAAAGGAACTCCCCTTGTTCAAAAGGGTCAGGTATGAATTTATTTCTATTCTCTTCTGGAAGTTTTATGTATTCTACTGCTAAAGATATCCCTCCTATATATAAATCACCCGGTACTCCAATGGGGCATAGGCATAAATTTTTATCAAATACATAAGTCTTTACATTTGCTATAGGCCTATACCACGGCATTGATTTTGAAGCTTTAGTATAATTTGAATTATCAAACTGCAGGATTCCATTTACTTCAGTTGCTCCATAATCTGCTACTAACAGTGCATTCGGAAACTTTTTAGTAAATAATTTAAAAAACTCAGGCGTTATAGGTTCTCCAACCATAATCAACACTCTGATGCTTGAAAGCAGATTTATGTCTTCTGTAGAATCAAACATTCTTTTCATTACAGAAGGAATCATAATTAAATAGCTGATATTGTGTTTGGCTATAGCTCTAATTAATTTCGCAGGGTCTTTAACAATCGAATCTGAAAGTATAACTGTAGATACCCCTCCCAATAAACCTCCAAGAAACTCCCACATTGATGGCATATAATTCATACTGGTACGCTGACAAACGCAGTCATTTTCTCTAAATGGATATGTTTTCCATATATGGTTGAAGTAATTTATCAACTGGTGCTGTCTGTGCTTAACTCCTTTTGGTTTTCCAGTTGAACCAGAGGTATACATTATTAACCCTGAACTATCAAGATTGCTTCTATTTTCTGATAACTGTTTATGGAAGTCGTTGCTAGTATTGTTATCCAGTTTAATTGAATCAAGAATCTTTACCTTAACTTTTTTGTCAGGAAGATCAGGTAGATATTTTTCAAGGCTCAATATCAAAGAGATCCCTGCATCATCAATTATATATTTTATATGCTCTGCAGGGTATGTAGTATCAAGAGGCACGTATATATTACCCGACTTTAATATAGCAAGAATAGATATTGTAGTATAAACTGTTCTTTTTCCATACACACCAATTGCACCAAGGTTCATGTTAGTTTTCTCGATTTCGCTTGCCACAAAATCAACAGCATTGAATAATTGCATGTATGACAATTTTATGACATTCCCATCATCATCTTCGTGTACTATTGAAGTAGAAAATGGAGTCTCCTTTACCTTTTTTTCAAAAAGATCATAAAGAGAATGCTCAAATGAGAAATCGCCCTGATATCCGCTACTACTTCTTCTTAAAAATTCTTCCTCCACATTATCAATTATCCAAATCTTGTCAATATTTAATTCAGAATTTTTTATCAAGTTTTCTAAAAAGCTTTTAAAGTGCCTTAACACTAGCTCTATAACCCCAGGGCTAGTGAGTATCGGTAAATACTTTATACCACAAATCAGTTCATTATCTTCTTCTTTAACACTGAAAACCACATCAGGTAACGCATTCTCGGGTGCTTTTACATTAGTATTCTTAAAGCTAATTAAAAATTTAACGCTTTCATTATGTTGACTTGTATTTTTTACAATATGTTCCATAATGGTGGTAATACATTCTTTGCTCGCATCAAAATCCTCAAGCCAAATAATATCATTCTTACTCTGTATACCCATAGAAATATCATCATCTTCACAGTAAATCGTAAAGAAAGCAATCAATGATGAAATAAGAACGGTCTGCGAGCTATAGCCATTCGTCTTACAGAATGACTTTAAGTTTTGCCAGCTTTCTTCTAAAAGAAAAAACAAGCGAAAAGACTCTTTTAATAAGAACTCATTATCCACTTCATCAAATGGTAGTTTAAATATCAACGGCACATTATTAGATAGTAACTGTCTGTATTCATCTTTTTCAAAATTATTTTCAAAAAAATTTTTAATAATGTTTTTATAAGAAGTCTCAATTGATGACAACTTTAGTAAATCAATGATTTTATTTAATTGCTCAGTATTTCTATTAAAACTATCATCCAAATCTGCACTTGGAGTATTTAATACTGTACTATATACAAAAGAACACTCACTTTTTACAAAATGAATGCCATGAGAATCCATAAAATCAAGTTCGGATTGAATCATTAACTTCCTCCTTACCACAAATTTAAAGCATGAACACTAGTCTGTCTACTTTAAAATCATGCTTATTATTGTTTGAATATATAATAGAATTTTTATATGAGACAAAATCTATTTTAGTCTTGGTCTAATTTACAATCTAAAACCGTTAACCTTTTCTATTTATAAATTACTGTTTTAAACATTCAGCCCGTTCTCCATAAATACATCTATAATAGCCTGTTTTATAATTCTACAGCCTGTTTGTAATAATTCCATTTCTATTGTAAGAGGAGGCATTATTTTAAGTACTGTGTCATTGCGTCCTACTCTTTCAATAATCAATCCAAATTCAAAACAACGTTTAGCTATCTGTTTTGAAATTTCTGCTCCTCCAACATCTGAAAAATCAATGCCCCAAACCATACCGATCCCTCGAACATCCAGCAGATTATGTAAAGTTAAAATTTCATTTGTCAAATAATTCTTAATGAAATCAGATTTTTCTTGAACATCTTTTTGCAAATTGAACTCTTCCCAATATTCGAGAGCTCTCTGAGCACCTATGAAAGCCAACTGGTTTCCTCTGAATGTTCCGTTGTGCTCCCCTGGCTGCCAAATATCATGTTCACGCTTCATCAATAAAAGTGACATTGGAAATCCGTACCCACTTATAGATTTAGAAAGTAAAACAATATCTGGAACAATTTCAGCTCTATCAAATGAAAAGAATGTTCCTGTCCTTCCACACCCAGCTTGAATATCATCACAGATAAGTAAAATGTCATTCCTCTTACATAGATCGCTCAATCTCCGAATCCAATCAGTACTCGCAATATTTATTCCACCTTCACACTGTATGGTTTCAAAAATTATTGCTGCTGGCTTTTCTATTCCACTATTTGCATCATTTAATACATTATCAATATAGTCTATGGTATCGAAACTTTTCATAAATTTATACGGATATGGCATAAATGTAACATTAGGAAGCTGAACCCCAGCACCCAAACGATTCTGAATATTACTGGTTGCAGCAAGACTTCCTAGTGTCATTCCATGAAATCCCCCCATAAAGGAGAATATTCCTGCTCTCCGCTTGATTTTTCTTGCGAGCTTTAGTGCCGCTTCAACTGCATTTGTTCCAGTAGCACCGCAAAATTGAATTTTATAGTCTAATCCCCTCGGATTCAATATACTTTCATTAAATTTGTTTATGAAATCCCGCTTAGCTACTGTATACATATCCAAACCATGCATAATCCCATCCGAATTGAAATACGACAATATTTTTTCTTTAATAAAATCGTTATTATGTCCATAGTTAAGAGCTCCAGCACCTGCAAAGAAATCAATATAGTCTCGCCCCTCTTCTGAGTATATTACTGCATTTTTGGCTTTATTAAAAACAGCATTAAAGCTTCTACAATACGACCTAACATTTGATTCGTACAAATCAAATAAATCTGTTGTCATTCAATAATCCCTCCTCAAAATGCATTCATTTATCTTAAATATTTTTGCTACCCCACCGTAGTTAATGATATTATTTAATCGCTATCGTTAACATAATTTCCTTGATTTATTATATTAAGATGGGATCATTTTGCTAAAACACTTTCTTAATGATTCTGCGGCTTCTTTCATCAGAATTATGCCAATTTCTTCTACATGCCTGTTTTTCCAATTCTCAACATCAGTTCCTTTAACCCACTGGTTAAAAGCTCCGAGTGCTGAACTGCAAAGAATCTGATAATTTACCCTGTTTTCTTCACTACCGCTAATTGCCAAATCTTCAGCATATTTAAAATAGCACTTAAATATTAATTTCATTTTATACTTAGGGTCATTTTCTAATCTTTTAATCTCTTGTTCAGGCAGAAGTTCCTTTAATTCTCTATACACATCGTTAAAACTTCTTTTAAAATATTTGTCCTGAATCTGTCTTTTTGTTTTCTCATTTATCTCCTCTATGGAGTTATACATTCGGTATAGTTCATAAAGTTTTGTGGCTCGTGCAGGAAAAAATAATCCTTTTTTAAGAACCTGAACCTTTCCGCCTATTTCAAACGTATCTCCTGATGGAACATACTCAGTATCTTGAACATTCATTTTTTGAAGCATGTCTTTAACCTGACTGCTGATTTTCGCCTCAATAGTACATTGGTTGATTGAGCCCGTTAGTATGAAGTCCGCTCCAAGGACGAACGCTGCTGCCACCGCTTCAGGAGTACCTATTCCCCCCGCTGCTCCAACTCTTATTTTTTTATGGTAATTATATTTCTTCATTATTTCATCTCGTAATTTTAACATTACAGGCATCAAAGAATATGATACCCCACAGCCCATATACCACCCAGCCTCAACACATATATCATCAGCCATTGGTACTTCTTTAGCCATCTCAGCTTCTTTAGCAGTTATTTTTCCTTCTACTAACAATTTATTTATCATATATTCACTCACAGGACTCATGAACATCTCAGCAATTTCAGGCCTTGATACCTTGGCAATAATTCTATTTGTTGAAACAATTTTACCAGAATTATCTTTTTTCAAACCTTCAAGCTTATATCTAACAATAGCAGGTGTAAGACTCATATATGCAGATACTTCAATACATTTAATTCCAGTTTCTAGCAACACACCTACTATTTTATCCTCCATATCAGGATTTGAATAATTGTAAGTCAAATTCACGCCGTAGGGCTCATAACTTGCCAGATTCCTCTGAATATAACCTATGTCATCTCTTATCTTATCAATTGAAAGCTCTCCGGTGCCCAAAAACCCCATCATCCCATTTTTCCCTAGTTTGATAATCATTTCTTTAGAAGATATACCCCTATGCATTCCACCAGCTAAATATGCATATTTCAAATTATAGTCCTTCTTGAATTCATCACATCCGAGAAATTGGGCTGCAAGCAATGAAGTATTTTCAACCTCTGCAGGATAATTTTCATCACATTGCTCACCTGATATATCAGTCTTCGCCTTATTATCAATATATTCCTCATCTTCTACTATAAGCGGAACAGCTTCTCTTTTGATACTTTGCACCAAACCAGCAACAACAGTTCCAGGACCAACTTGGGTAATCTCAACATCACCATTTCCCATTATGTATCTAATGCTGTCATTCCACATTACAGAGCTTGTTATTTGATCTGACATATTCTCTTTTATTTCTGATGTTTTATAAGGTCTTGAAGTTTTATTGGAAATAACGATGATTTTTGGTGGATTAAAATGAAACTGTTTAATATATTCACTAAACAATATTTTAGAATCTTCCATATATCTGGAATGAAATGCACCACTAACTTTTAGAATAACATAATTTTTGGCTCCTGCAGCCTCAAAGACCGATTTTGCTCGTTCAATATCCTCTTTGAGTCCTGATATTACAATTTGTGAATGTGTATTGATATTTGCAATATCAATGCGTTCAAATCCGCCTTTTTTAAGAACTACCTTTATCTTATCCAAACTTAAACCTATGACTGCAGCCATCCCGCCACCTACGGCTGTACTCATCAATTCCCCTCTGTATTTCACAATTTTCAATCCAGTTTCAAAATCGAAAATACCCGCTGCTAGAAGTGCGTTAAATTCTCCGAGACTGTGTCCTGCAACAAAATCAGGATATTTCCCTGTATCTTCGATTGATTTGAAATAAGTCAGTGCATTTACAACATATAATGCAGGTTGGGTGTATTGAGTCTGTCCAAGTTTATTTTCCTTATCCTCAAGACATAGTTCCTTTATAGAGTAGCCCAGAATCTTATCTGCTTTTAAAGTTAAATCTTTAAAAGCATCAAATAATCCTTCTCCCATTCCTCTATGCTGTGAACCTTGTCCTGGAAAAACATAAGCCAACATTTATCCATCACATCTTTCTTATCTAGAATTCTTACATGGAACTTTTATGCAATAAAAGCCAAAGTTAATCTGTTATGCCTAATAAAATCCATCAGCGTAAAATTAAACTATAATATCTCATTCTTTTTACAATAATTTCATCTATGATATGTTTATTCCTTTTTTTACAGTGTACTACAGCATATTACAGTTGTCAACGCTTAGCTTATTTGCACTATTTTGTATGTCTTTTTTGTCGCTCTATAGGACTTATGTGCTGAAATCAATTGCTCTTAGCAAACTATTTAGCATGGATCTTGATAATAGAAAAAATGCGAGATCGCCTGTCTAGCCTTAGATATAGCTTGTTTAGACACTGTTGGAAGCTTTAATTCGGGGAAGTCCATCTTAAATTGAGAATAATTAATGTATAAAGATTTCTTTGTGGAATGCATTATAAAATAAAACAAATTGGCAAAAGAAAGTTTCTAGATCAGGTAGAAGAATTTCCAATACAATAAGTATTTATAAAGTCTTTGGATTTAATCAATGCCTTCGATCCTTCTATAATAGATTTAAGTAATACTCTAGCTTTAATTATATGCACCTCGCAATCAAATAGTTATATTCAATTGCGAGGCAGCATTTTTTGATTACCCTGCCAAGTACTTTTAAAGATATTTATAGTGTTTTTCTTAAGTTGACGACATTGCCTGTTTCACGGGTGATCTTGACTGTAAGGCTCGTCCCCTAGCAATTATTTATTTCAGCCTGGAATGCCTTCTTTAAAGCTTGTCCAGTATAGCTTCTTTCGTAATTTACTAATTCCTCAGGTGAACACTGGGCAATTATTTCACCGCCTTCCTTACCGCCCTCTGGCCCTAAATCAATTACCCAGTCAGCACTTTTAATAACATCCAAATTGTGTTCAACAACAATAACAGTATGCCCTTGCGTAATAAGCCGATGGAGTATATTCAGTAGATACTGAATATCAGCGAAATGTAGTCCTGTAGTTGGTTCGTCAAGTATATAAACCATTTTCCCGTTTGTTTTTCTACTAAGTTCTTTAGCAAGCTTGACTCTCTGTGCTTCTCCTCCGCTCAATGTAGTTGCACTTTGACCTAGCTTTATGTATTCTAATCCGACATCACAAAATGTCTGAAGAATTTTTACTATTTCTCTGTTGTTTGAAAATAACTCCAATGCCTCATTTACATCCATATCTAAGACATCTGCAATGCTTTTACCTTTATATTTGACTGATAGAATATCTGACTTAAAGCGCTTTCCATTACATTCCGTACATGGTATCCAAACATCTGAAAGGAAATGCATTTCTATTTTTATCTGCCCCTGACCCTCACAGACTTCACATCTTCCCTTGTTAGAATTAAAGCTGAAATGTTCTTGGGTTAGCCCTTTACTCTTTGCAGTATCTGTGCTGGCAAAAACTTTTCTTATTTTATTAAACAAGTCAGTATATGTAGCAGGATTCGATCGAGGAGTACGCCCTATAGCAGCCTGAGAGACATTTATTACATTTTCAAAATAGTCATAACCCGTTATTTCTTCATACTCTCCAACCTCTACATCGCTCTTGTTCAATAACTTCTCCAGTAATGGCTCTAGTGTTTTCCCTATTAGACTACTTTTTCCGCTCCCGCTTACACCTGTAATACAAGTAAAAGCTGTAACTGGAATTTTAGCTGTTACATTTTTCAAGTTGTTATGTTTTGCACCTTTAATTACTAGCCACTTATCCGTCAGCTTTCTTTCAGAATATTTCGCCTGTACTGCTACCTTTAATTCTCCGCTCAGATATTTTCCTGTAATTGAAGCCGGATTATTCATAACTTCCTCTGGAGTTCCTTGAGCCACTACTTTTCCTCCTAATATTCCTGCTTTAGGTCCTATATCTACAATCCAGTCTGCATTGCGCATTATTTCATCTTCGTGTTCAACAACCAAGACTGTATTATCCTGACTGCGCAACTTCATTAACGTCTTTATAAGATTAATTAAATTATGTGGGTGAAGCCCTATAGATGGCTCATCTAGTACATAAATAACTCCCACCATCCCACTACTTAGTTGACTTGCAAGACGAACTCTTTGCCCTTCCCCTCCTGATAATGTTGGTGCAGTTCTGTTTAAGGTCAAATAGTGAAGTCCTACATCAATCAAAAATTTAAGTCTGTTATATACTTCAGTAATAAGTTCTTCACCGATTTTTAGTAAATTATCGTCAATATGCTCAGATACTTCTATTACCCACTTTAACACCTCATCTATAGACAATGAATAAATTTCAGATATTGTACGCCCCCGTAATTTTACTGAGCGAGCTTCTTTACATAGTTTTGTTCCATTACAAGCTTGACAGGGAACAGTCTTCATGTATTGTCTATACTTTTTTATGCTATTCTCAGTTTCAGACTCATAATAAAGCCTTGTTAGTTCTGGAATGAGTCCTTTTACAGGTTTTAAAGTCTCTTTTAAACCTAATGTGGACTGATATTTAATTTTTTCTTCACCTGATCCGTAAAAAATAACTTTATGGAACCATTCAGGGAGGTCTTTCCAAGGTGTCTCAATATCCAAATTATAATGATTGAAGATTGGCTCAAGAGGTCCTGTAGGCCACGTAGTTTTATTAGTATCTCGCAGATTTCCAAACCATCTTATTGCACCATCCATTATTGACAAGTTTTCATCTTCTAATAAAAGCTCAACTTCCATCGATTGTTTTACACCCAAACCACCGCATTCAGGGCACATTCCTAAAGGAGTATTGGAGCTAAAATGCTGTGAACTCATTTCAGGAAAGCTTGAATGACAGCGAGGGCATAGTAAATTTGTGGTAAATAATAGCCTCTCTCCATTACTTCTTTCTACTGTCAGAGTACCCCTTCCTTCCTTTAAAAGAGTCCTAATGTGCTCTGTCAATTTTTCTATAAATGCTACTTCATTGGATTTATCTTCAGGTATATTAAAGGTATTACCTACCAAGTCTACACTAACTTTCTCATTTCCTGCTGATGGTCTTATCTGATCAATTTTCTCAACTTTACCGTTTATTCTTAAATAAGAAATATTCTCTATCTGAATCTTTTCTAGAATATAGCTCCAATCCCCAGAGTAATTTATAATTAGTGGTGCAAACAATGAAAATTCTTCTCCTAATACTAGGTTTTTATAAAGTGTACTTGCTATTTCCCTTGGTGTCTGTGGGCATATATTGGTACCACACTTCATACATTTGGGCGTTCCAATCCTTGAATACATCAATCGCAAATAATCTGAAATTTCCGTTATAGTTCCTACAGTAGATCTTGGATTATTTCCTAGTGTTTTTTGCTCTATGGCAATAGCCGGGCTCAGTCCATAAATAAAGTCAACTTTGGGTTTTTCTGTCTTTTCCATATATCTTCTAATATATGGAGATAGTCCCACAACAAATCGCCTCTGCGCTTCTGCAAAAATCGTATCAAATACCAGCGTTGATTTCCCGCTGCCACTTACTCCAGTAAAAACTATAAGTTTATTTTTAGGAATAGAAATATCAATATTTTTTAAATTATGTTGCGCTGCACCTTCAATTAATATTTTATCAGTATCCAGTTTAATTTCTTCGCTTTGCTTTGGTTTGAAATCCCTTACCTTTACAGTATTCAACTCCATAATAGTTAAACTGCTATTATCATCTGTATACTCTACATCTAGAGAATTATTATCCCTTACGTCTAATTTTGTTCTCACAGGTGCATATAATGAACTGTCAGTTTCAAAAAGTGTGCGCAATTCATTAAAAGTATCACTATCCCCAGCTATTACTCTTGAAATATCATCTAACTTGTCGTATTCAGTCTTTGTTATGTCTTTTCTAGAACGGAATCCCCAAAGGTTGTCCCATGGCAATACCTCATATTTATTTAGTGAAACAAAATTTCGAATAAGGTTTCCTCTAATAAATCCTAGACCAGAATTATTGCCATAGCCAAACATGCTATCATCAAGCTGCTTGTTAGCACATCCAATCCATACATCTTCAGACTTATAATATTTACCTTCAGGTATATTGTATGGATCAAAGTCCAAATGAAGATAATCCTGTAAGACAGGATCAATTGAAGCATCCACCTTTACCCATCGTCCAGCCCCCCCATGCCAATACTCACATATCCAATGTGATGGACAGAAGCTGTCCTGACTAGTATATGAAGAAAATCCACATAAAACTCTTGATGGAACACCTTTACTTCTTAGTATAGAGCAAAGAACAACAGCAAAATCACGTGAATTTGCAAATAATCGTTCAAAAGGTTTTCTTTGGGTACATAGATCTGATCCATTTATTTGAAGAACCCGCTCCAACATTTTTGAAACAAACAATAGATAACTTTCGTCTTTTCTTTGATTAGGCATTTTTATACCATATAGGTCTGGATATTCAGAATTAATCATAAATCTATGTAGTGTCTCACAAATTATTCTTAGTTTCTTTGGCACATCATCAAATAGATAGCTTAGATTTAAGGGATCAGTTATTATACTATGGCTTTGATAAAAGTTCTTCATTTTAATATTTATCTGATAGTTATTCATATTGCCCTCCTTAGACTTAAGTTTATAAACTGTAAAGCGTCTAATTTATAAGTTATTACATATATATAGTCAAGCATCTCTAATCTCAGAACATAGATTAAAGATGCTTGACTATTATTAATAATTATTTCTATATACACTACAAGTTGTTACGTTCAATATAGCAGACTCTGCTTATCATAGAGTGTCAGCTATTTCATTGTTATTAGAATGTGCTGCAAGATTCTTAAATTTAACCCTATTCAAGAAGAGAGAGCACCATATAAGAGAAATTATCATTGCAAGCACATAAGAACCAGCTATTACAAAAAATACTTCTCGTGCTCCGCTATCATACATATATACAAGCATATATGCTATTGGTATGGTAAATACCCCCATCCTAAATAGGTCAATAATTAACCCTGGTAAAGCTCTTCCTGTCGCCTGAAAAGCAGCGGTAGCTATAATTGATACTATAATTCCCAAATATGCAAAGGAAGTGATTCTAACCTGTGTAACACAACCTTGAGCAACCTCTGGCAAATCCGTAAACAATGAAAATATAGTTCCAGCCAACAAATTATATATAAGTGCCAAAACAGCACCTACTACCATTCCAAGTATTATATTTGTTTTGAAGGTCTCTACAATTCTTTTTTTGTTTTTTGCTCCATAATTCTGTCCTATTATAGTAAGTGTTGCATTTGCAAAAGCATATCCTGCCAGCAGAATGAACTCATCAAGTCTTCCTACAAGTGTCCATGAATTCATGGCAGTTTCACTTATTGTACCTATCAAATTATTCATGAATACCATAAATACACTTAAAGCTATCATGCTCAATATTTGTGGTGTTCCTATATGCGCAATCTCAAATATTAAACGCTTATCCGCATTAGAAATGTTCCAACTTGCCTTAATTTGTGATTTCTTCCTCAAGAAAATACTTATAACAAAAATTAATGAAACGAGTATAGCTATGCTTGTCGCTAAAGATGCTCCCGGAACACCGAGTTTAAATCCAAATATGAAAAGAGGATCTAATATAACATTAACAATTGTAGACAAAATCATAGACATTGCATAATATTTTGATAACCCTTCCCCCTGAAGAACTCCCAATAATGAATAGTAGATTGGTATCAGACAAAACCCTGGAATAAAGCAATAAAAGTATTGTGTTGCATAATTTATCGCTTCCTCACTTAGTCCATCTCCGGCCATTAAACTTATTAACGGTTTTCCAAAAACTAATAATAGAATTAATCCCAGAATTGATATAGAAACTGACATTAATAGTCCAGAGCTTATTGTTTTATTAAGTACAACTTGATTTTTTTCACCAAGTCCTCTGGCAACCAAAGAACTGATTCCCATATATAACCCTGTTCCAATAGCAATAAAAAACATATAGATAGGATAGACTAGCCCTATTCCGCTTATATAAGCAGTTGATTCCTGGTTAATCATTGAAATAAAAAAAGAATCAACCATTGCATATAACAAAACTAATAATTGTCCTATTAGAATAGGCATTGCCAGTTTAATGGATATTGGAACTATAGGGCCATTTAGTATTTCTTTTCCTAAGTTTATACTTTCGTTTTCAGAATTTGTTTCGCTTTGTTTCATTTTATATCCTCCTTTTATAATCACAGTACATAAATATTACGCATAAAGATTCTATCAGTTATTTTTCAAAATTTCAACATTATTGGTTATTTATTTAAACCTTGTCATAATCAGTAACTTTAGTATAAATTCAATCATTTTTATAGTTTAGGTTTTATGTATAATTGCATGCTATAAACCCAGCATTTGATCAAATTCTTCTGGTATTTCATTTAACCTTATAGCTATATAATAGCCTGAACCTCTAATTACATTAGTTGAATGTTTCAGTCCTCTAGGTATCCAAATACTTTTATTGGATTTCACAATATACTCTTCATCTCCTAATCGTACTAAATATTCCAATCCGCCTTCATCTGCGATGAAAATATTCAATTCATGTACATCATGAGAATGAAGAGACGTATATTCTTCAACATTGCATGCTTCACTGATTTTATGAATAGCAAGATGTACAGGGAAATTCTCTGGAAAATACCGCTTAATACACCTTACATCTTTATGAAAAGGTATTGTTGACAAAGGTACTACACTATTATCAAAAATCAGATTACTATTCTTTTCTTTCATAAATTCAATCCCTCCAATATATAGAACTTAACTATGCATTGCTTTATTCATTTATTTAATATCTAAAAGTCTCGAATTGCAAGTGTTAAACCATCTCCGATCGGAACCATACTTATTGTAACCCTTTGGTCTTCATAAATTGATTTGTTCAGCTGTCGAATATTCCTTACATCTGACCCTTGATTTTTTGAATCAATTACACTTCCTGACCAAAATACATTATCAACACCAATAATTCCCCCTGGGCGAACAAGTTTCAAGGCCCTTTCATAGTAATTGACATAGTTATCTTTGTCTGCATCAATGAATATAAAGTCAAAAATGTTCTCATATCCACTTTCCAATAATTTATCAATCGTATTCAATGCAGGAGCAATTCTTAAATCAATTTTGTGTGATACACCCGCCTCTTCCCAATAACGGCTCCCAACACTTGTCCATTTATTGTCAACATCACAGGTTATAATTTTACCATCGCTTGGGATAACCATTGCCATCCAAAGTGTTGTGTAGCCAGTAAATGTGCCAAGCTCTAGTATTCTTTTCGCTCCTGTCAACTTAAGTAGCAATGCAATAAACTGGCTTTCTTCAGGTGGACTTTGCATTGCAGACATAAGCATTCTTCCTGTCTCTTCACGAAGATTTCGTAAAATATCAGGCTCCCGCAATGATTTTTCAAGCATATAATCATACAATTCATCTGTCAAATTCAGCGACTTTTTACCCATATCTCCTACCTCTTCCCTAAATAGTATGTACACATAAAAATCACGAAGTGACTTTAAAAAACTACTTCGTGAATTTAAACTTGAATGATGATCTTTGCCTGCCGTCTGAAGTAGTTTTATCCACTTCTTACCATAGGACGACAACTTAATTTATTCTACAATTTCACCCCAAATATGCTACTTGTTTTGAAGCTATCCAGTATTTTTTCAGTATTTTGCTTCCATACAGTGCTATCATCTTCATTAATATTTATTGCCTTATCAGCCCATTGCTTACAGTAATTGCATACTACAGTTCCATCTACTGATTCACTATCTTTTGAATCCGAACAGCCTATAGCACCACATACAGTACTGTCACACTCATAATTATTAGTGAACTTATTAATAAAGCCATCTAATTTTTTATTATCTATATATATGCTAGGCACTTTAAATAATTCATCGAACTTTGCCACTTCTTTCATATTATAGCGGCCAGTAAAAGATTCTAAAACAGACTCAAAAATATGTACATTAGCAATTTCTTTAATGTTTTGCCATGCTGTGATATCAAGAAGGTTTCCATTATATTCTTGGTTTATATAAGCTTTGGCAACTCTTGTAAGAAAATCTGTAGTTCTTGTTCTATCAACTAACTTTATTGAGAAGTTATAGTTTCCTGTTTTTTCACACAGTTCTTCATAATACTTAACATCTTCTGGTCTAATCCAGTCTGAAGCTATAAAATTCTCAAGCTTGCTGACCTTTGAGTACGTACATTTTGCAAGATAATAATCCAAATAAAGCTTTTTAGTAGACTGTCCCTTTTGACTTGCATGTGCTATTCCGGTACCATGGGAAGTTTGATAAGGACATTCATGAATACAAATATTATTTGCTATCAATCTTAATGAAATATTTGATTTTTTTGTATACATAAGCATTTTTTCAAGAAGATTAAAATTTCTATTGACACTATGTTGAAGTGTTAACTCATCAGCTCCAAATTCCTCCCAATACTTTATATGTTGAATATTAAAAATTCCAGCATATATACCTATAGATATCTTTAATGTAGGAAAACGTTTTTTGATTAATTCACATAAGTATGGCGAATTAACTGTGACATAATCTACTCCAATATTCGCCAATTGATCAATATACCTTAGCAATTTTTTATGTGCACTTGCCTCAAGATCCTTATTTCCCAGACACATTGGATTCAACAGATAATTAAACTGTATTTTATTGTCATGACATAATTCAACATACTTCTTTACTTGATTCAGTGAAATATTCGGTAAAATAGAAGACTGCCTACCCCCTCCAACTATATCGCTTCTTAATTTAGCAAAAACAGTGGCTATGGCATTATGTTCATCAATTCTCGCTATCTCATGTATTAAATTGGGGTCAAAGTTGCTCCCTATCGAATACTTCATTCTGTATTTTTCTTGTTTTTCTGACATACTGAGTCCCCCCAAAATATTTTTTATAAAACCTAATAAATATTTAAACAAATGATTGAAATTCAAACAAATAATTCCTATATATACTACTTATCTATAGATTAATATGAGATGTTTTACAATATTTGTTCTATTTAAACAAGAGTCTTCTATTAATTAATTCAATCTTATTAAGATTCTTAATACTTTGTCATTTATTATCTTTTTCTTACATATATATATTATATTAACTATTTTAGAATCATACGTCAATACTTATATCTGTTTTTTAAATTTTACTTGACTTTCTTTAATAGTTAATCTCTAATTTGAAGGAGGCTTTGCCATGATAGTTGCCTATTCAACCTGCTGTAGTGTTGATTTTCACAGAATTTTATCGTCGCCACACTAATTACTGCCAAGGGAATCACTCCACATTATTCAAAAAATAGATTCTCTACATTTAACAAATCCATCTTACAATTCAAACAGTGGTTAATCGGAAACAACTGCTTTGACATTTGTATGGAATCAACCGGAATATACTGGGTTCCTATCTACAACTTTTTGGAGATTGAAATCTGAAGTACTGTTGCTAACCTTAAATGAGTAAAAGCAGTGAAAGGTAACAATGATTATGTTAAAGATTCCAAATGAATAGTGCGATTTATTTCCCCTTGGGATAGTCCCAGAAAGTTATATTCCAGAAAAACGAATCAGTATTCTAGGTGAATATACTCGCTACCGATACAAACCAGTTCACAGCAAGAATAGCGAAAAAATCGTTTTCAAAATACATTTACAGGCTGCAATGTAACCCTTTTTAACTGATCCCTTTGTCATGGAGTATTGTTCATCACTTCTTACAAGGATTATTAAGGTAAAGGTTGATACTGTAATTGAGTCTATTGAGGGTTACAAGATTACAGAAAAAAAGAATCGTTGTTACTGGTTCGCTCTCATCTTGAATTTGTCCAGAAATCTATCGGAGAACTGGATGAAAATCTCGATGAGATGTCTTCTCCTTTTAAATCTGCCATTACCCTTCTTTGTTCCAATCTCAGAGCAGACAGAACCTCTGCAATCGCCATCTTCTCCGAGATTGGTACAGATATGTATCTATTTGCCATCTCTAAACGATTGTGTTGCTGGGCAGGATTAACACCTAGCAACAACGAGTCTAATGTTTGCTTCCAAATAAACTGTATAAGCATACTTTGCTACTCCATCAATTCCTTTTTCTTTCTTTCATTTCTTTATGGCTAGCTGTCAGCGTATTCTTATTAATATATGAATCAAGGTTTTGAACCTTTTCATCAAATTTGCATTTTCTATATTGAATTGTATCTCATGTAATCCATAAATAAAATTTCTTGCTCTCCAGTCTGTAAAATCAATTGTTTACATGAAGCTATGTTGTGCTAACCCCTTCCCTCCAAATGTTTTCAAAGGTTTCTACAGTACTATGGGTTAGTTGAGCTTCCTATAAGGCATTTGCTAATCTTGCTCGTTACCTTACTTAACTTGCATACTGGTTGCCAAGACCCTGTAGAACCTCAGCTGTTTCATTGTTATTTAAATTTCATATCAACAAATATTTTGGAAAAATACGGTTGTCCTAAACATAATACGGTGTTAGTATATAAGAGTAGACATGAAAAATTGAACATTTAATAATAAACATCAATAAGAAAAGACTAACTATTAAAAGTCAAGTGTTAAAATGATATTTTTTAATTAAATGCAGAAATGAATTTTAGATAGATTTGAACTTTGAAAACTGCATGACGAATAGAGCATCTGTTAAGGTGTTTAAAGAAGAAGTATTAAGAAATAGTTTAAGCCGCCTTAATGTATCCTGCTTTGTTATTTCAAGATGGTAGAAACCCTTATAAGCTTTTTTGTGGCATGTGAGATTGCAACATTGTAATGTTTGCCCTCACTTCGTTTCTTTTTGAGATATGCTGCAAAAGGTGGATCCCAGCGGCAAACGTATTTGGTTGCATTTAATAGTTCATAACGAAGATATCTTGAACACGCTTCTCCATGTGAGAGTATGTAGATTCTAATTGTCCTGGCTGGTAGGTTGATGGCGATAATCCGGCATAAGCAAGTATTTTGTCGGGTGAATCAAATCTGCTAAAATCACCA
This sequence comes from Bacillota bacterium, assembly GCA_023416275.1. GTDB lineage: Bacteria > Bacillota > Clostridia > Acetivibrionales > DSM-1351 > Ruminiclostridium. Next base: position 54,426 of record JAEZIB010000166.1, read on the forward strand.
ATTTCGGCAACAACCATAGTTCCATGCAGTAATTGATTCCGGGAATAGTAAGTATTGGAGAATAGATTTCATCCATAATAGTGTTAATGTAAGCCTCTATATCTTCAGTTTCTGAGTCTAATTCCTTAATTAAGGAAATTGTATGCTTCATCTCTAGGAACTTAGCTGGCATTATTGAACCGATAGAAGTTCTTGCAGCTTCACAGATGGTAACAGCCATGTATTTGCTATAGCGTCCTCTTGAAGCGTCACTCAAAAGGTTTGTGAGCTTAGTCAATTGAGCAGTAGTGATTTTAGAATCATCAGGGTATTCCTTTAACAAGGCATAGACAGAAGCCATATGTAAGGTGGGAACCAACTTTTCTAATTCAGGAATAAGAATGTTAACAAGTCGGCAGTCATATAGACATAATACAACTTGCCTTCAGCACGCTTTTCGGACATAAAAGTATAAACAGGGTAATCTGTAAGTGATGTCTTAATTAATACATCTATGACTTGAAAAAGAGTTTTTCCAAGCCGTGCTGAGCCGAGTTTTGAGGTGCGAACACTCTGCTGCTCATAGATTCCAGATTGGTTAGCTCCCGGGTCTACGATAATGAATGTAGTCAAAGTGCCTTTGTGGGAGAACCGACTGACCTCACCAATCTCGGCCATAAGCTGAGGACCAAGTGATGGTCCAACACCACGCATTCCGTGCCAATAGAATATTCTGGCTGCATGGAGGCGGTCAGAGACATCTGGCTGCGAAGCTGTTCCACGATTTTTGGATAATGTATTAACTGTTGTTTCCACTGTATCACATCTACTGCTGTGGGAAAATGCGGAGCAATGATTAAATCTTTTGCTCCGCTAGAAAACAAATTATTATTGGAAGGCGGTAATTATGGATTACAAAATTGTTGAAAAAGATTCGTTTACAGTCATGGGTGTATCAAAGGTGTTCAAATACGATGATGCAATTACAGAAATTCCAAAGTTCTGGACAGAGCATTATCAGACAGGAAAAGGTAAATATGTACGTGGAATGTATGGGATAAGCATTGGTGAGCTCATGAGGGCAGATGAGTTTGAATTTTTGATTGCTGATAATTATATTCCCGCCGCAGAAACTCCCGATGGTATAGTTACTAAGATTTTCCCTAATTGTACTTGGGCTGTGTTTGCTTGCAAGGGTGCAATACCAAAATCACTACAATCTGTATACAAAAAAATCTTCACAGAATGGCTACCAAACTGTAAAGATTATGAATTTGCAGCTGATTATAATATTGAAATGTACAGCAACCCGGCTGATTATCCTAATGGGAATAAGGATAAAAACTATTACAGCGAAATTTGGATTCCCGTTAAGAAAAGATAACTTTTTAAGCCAATTTTTGTAAAGAACATATGTGAAAAGAAAGGTTCTAGAAATACAAGCAAAGTTGTCTGATTAATATTATTTGTACATTACTAATTATAACTTTATACCAGTGCTAGTCTTTCTCAAGGCATTAGGGCGATTTCACAAACTGATGTCAGTTAACTCATCATAGGATTCTCACCTCCTCCGAGATCTTCGCGGGCTGCCTCCATTTTAATGTTAATGGCTGGGCAGAAGTATCATTGTAGGCTGATGAGGTCATTGCGAAACAGTAAAACTGTACGGAATAAAAGTTTCGCTCTGCTGCTTTCAGACCAGATGGATTCGCTCACACCTTATTGCTGTCCTCTTTTATATAATCAGAAAAGAATAAACATAGTTCATAGCTTTAGGCGGAGTTTTTACTCTATCTATATCTAATATTTCAATAAATTCTTTTCACCAAGAGAAAAATCCATTTGCATGGATTGTATTTTAACTTTACAAGTGGTCCTGGCGCATCTGCCTTTGTCGCTTGTCCTTCTCAGGCTCATCAGCTAATGTATCTGTGAAATCGGATATAAAATTATCAATGTACTTCTGAGTGGATAATCGGATAGGAGGGAATTAATTATTTTAATTTCCGACCTTCCACACCACCGTACGTCAGACTGTCTAACAATTACTTTTATGGTATGTCTGAAAAACAGAATCTTAG